>JANOOP010000420.1:0-3339 GCA_031421415.1 Candidatus Eiseniibacteriota bacterium | reverse complement strand
CCGAGTGCGTGAACCCGCCGTTGCCGTCTCCCCACCACACTTCCAACTTGCCTGCGCTCGAGTTTGTTTTCGTGCCGAGGACGACATCGAGCCGGTTGTCTTTGTTCAGGTCGGCCACCGCGATCGCGTTCACCTCGCCCGTCCCGGGATTGTCCCCGTACGTGCCGTTCGGGGTCGCCGTCGCACCTGCCACGCCCACCTTCCCGCGCACGTCGAACGCACCGCTGAAGGCCTGGTTCTTCCAGACTTGGAACTTGCCAGTGTTGGATCCGGTGACCACGCCCGTGACGACGTCCCGGGCCTCGGATTCCGAGGCATCCACATTGGCCGCCGTTAGCGCTGGAATGTCGTAGGAAGCATTGCCCATGTAATTCTGCGTCGAGCGGTAGTAGACGTTTCCGGAGTACTTGCCGGGCTGCCCGTTCCACCAGACGCGGATGTTGGCGATGCCACTTGCCTTCGTACCGACGACGATGTCGAGGTCCTCCTCGCCGTTCAGAGTCGTGTTCGACCCTTCCAAGGCGTCGTACTCGTCCAGGTTGGCGAGCGCGAGCGAGAGCACTTTGTCGGTCGGAATGTGGATGGGAGGCTGGCTCGGTGGAAGCCCGGTGCCGGTGCCGGTGCCGGTGCCGGTCCCCGTCCCGGTTCCTGTGCCGGTGCCGGTCCCCGTCTTGGTCGCCCCTGTGTTTGCGGCGTAGGCCTGATTCGCCTCCGCCAAGTAGGCAAAGTTACGCGGCTCCACCGCCGTGCCGACACTGATGCGGTCGTAGCCGCCGGTCTGGACGTTTTTCTGCCGCGTTTCCGTCACCATGTTCACGCGGATCGACTTGACGCTGCTCGACACGCCCGGCGCCGGCGGCTTTCCAAGGTCGGTATCGCTCACGGTCTTTCCGAAGAAGGCGCCCGCTGCATCGTTGGCGGTCCCCGCCTTCGTCTCGAGCGCCGTTCCCGCGGCGTTGACATAGGAGAAGAGCGGCACGTTCTTGGTCGTCACGTTGTCGGCGGTGCGCTGCGTCAGCCCGTAGGCCACGATCTCGCCCGTCCCCGCCGTCGGGGCCGCGAGCGAGTCGCCGGCGCTGCCGACCTTCCGGCGCAGCACGTAGTCGTACGGATTCGCGCTCGTGTTGGCCAGCGCGTTCGACGTGCTCGGGTCGAGGAAGTAGGTGATCACCTCGCCCAGGTTGATCTTCCGGTTCCCGTTCAGATCGAGCGCGAAGGTGACGCGGTACTGCGAGCCGACGACCACCGACGGTTGAACGCTCGGGTTGACGCCGTACCCGGCCGAGCGGAGCTCCCGTGCGATCAAGTCGGAGCCCGCGCGGGCGTTCGGGCTCGCCTCGGCCAGCTCCATGCCGACCTGCTGGGACCTCTCGCCCCGGATCCATATCTCGTAGATGGAGCCGATCACCAGCGCGAAGAGGAGCACGGCGATCGTCATTTCGATGAGCGTGAAGCCGGCGATGGATCGTTCGCGAGTAGGGCTCAAGGGGTTCACCTCGGGGTTGCGGCCTTCCGTGCCGGTCATCGGGTCACGTAACTCGTCAGGGTCGTCGACTGGGCGCCGCGAGCGTTGTTCCACGAGGACGTCACCAGGACGCGCTTGCACCCGGCCGTCGGAATCGAATCGGTGACCGTCCAGGTGCGCCGAAACACCGACACGGTGTCGGACTGGGAACCGGCGGCGAGCGAGGAATAAGGAGTTCCGCGCAATTCCTCGAGCTTCAGCTGCGCCGCCATAAGACCGGACGTGATCGTCCGGCTCTCGGAGACGCCGCGCGTGCCGGCCGGGATCATCGCCGCGACGGCCAGGATGCCCACCGCCAGGAACGTGAGCGCGAACATCACCTCGATCAAGCTGAAGCCATCCGCGGCGCGTCCGCGCGCGCGGTCCTTCACGGTCACACCACGCCGAGTCTTCATTGCGCCGTCACCATGCCTGTCGGCCGGATCACAGAGAGCGACCTCTGATATCCGTCCGCGTTGGAGAAGATGATCGTGCCCGACTGGCTGGCGCTCCCGTTCGGCAGGAACGTCAGCGTGTCGGACGCGAAGGGATTGCCGGCGTCGCTCGTCACCGTGACCCAGTCCGGGATGGGGGCGTTCTCCCCCGTCTTCTCGGTGTTGTCCTTGACGCCGTCGTTGTCGTCGTCGTCCCACCAGAGGATGGTGTCGTTCACGCCGAGGATCGCGACGTAGTTGTTGTTCTCGGTCACAGCGCGTTGCCGGACCACGCGAAGGCTTGTGGCCATGCGCGAGACGGTTCCCGAAAGCTCGACGCTTCGGAGAAACTTGTTCAGGCCGGGAAGAGCGATGGCGGTGACGATGGAGAAGACCACCAGCACGACCATGAGCTCCAGCAGCGTGAATCCGCGGTCGGCTCGAGCCCTCGCCGCTTCCGTTCCCCCGATCTGCATCATTTCAAGCACCTCCGCCTGGGTATGGTTCGCTCCGGGGTCCAAGGATGGCAATCGCCGTGCCAGTCCCAACGTCTTGCTAGCGCGACAGAGAAGCCGGGACGGCGCCCCCCGTTGCGCCAGCTTCCACGGCCGCTTGGCTCGATCGAACCACCGCCGGGCCGGGCGTTCGCGCTCGTACGCGCGTGCACGATGCACGCATCACGGAACGAGGGCCCGGTACCAGGACGCCAGGGTGTCGCCGAAGAGAAGAAGGACCACGGCTGCCGGAGCCAGGAAGGTCCCGAACGGAATGGCGGTCCGACGGCTCCCCTCACCCTTCGCGATGAGCGCCGCCCCGAAGATCGAGCCGGCGAGCGAGGCGAGGAAGATGGCGCCGAAGACACCGCCCGTACCGAGGAACGCACCCATCATCGCGGCCAGCTTCACGTCGCCGCCGCCCATGCCGGGAACGCCGGTCGCCTTCTCGTACGCGGCGCCGACGAGCCAGAGACTCGCCCCCCCCGCCACCGCGCCGATCAGGGCGCCGGTGAATCCCGGGGGACCGAACAGGCTCGCCGCGAGCCCCACGCCGACTCCGGGAATGGTGACGACGTCGGGGATGGTCCGCGTGTCGAGGTCGATCCAGGCGACGGCTAGAAGCGCGAGGAGAAATGCCGCGTGCGGCACCAGGAGACCCGGATGAGTCGCGCGCCCGGCCAGGAGCGCCAGGAGGACGCCCGCCGTCAACTCCACGACCGGATAGCGCCAGTGGATTTTTCCCCTGCAATGACGGCAGCGGCCCTTCAGCACCAGATACGAAAGGATGGGGATGTTGTCGTACGGCGCGATCGCGTGCTTGCAGCGCGGGCAGCGCGATCGGGGCCGGACGATCGATTCCCCCTTAGGCAGGCGCGCGATCACCACGTTCAGGAACGATCCGAGC
>JANOOP010000419.1:0-9745 GCA_031421415.1 Candidatus Eiseniibacteriota bacterium | reverse complement strand
CAGGCGCAGATCGGGCGGCTCACGGATCATGTGGACCGCTACCGGACCAGCGAGCAGAAGCAGCGATGGGTGGGAACGGCGCTGCTGGAGATCGAACCGCGACTACGGCGCGTGCGAGGGATGAAGCATCTTCCCGCCCTGCGCGCCGCGCTGCAACGCGAGATGGGAATCGTGAAGCGTCAGGCCGCAGCCTGACAAGTCGGGCCGTCACATTTCAACGAAGAATGGGATTGACTCAATTGATCTCCTTCAGAATGTCAACGTCCAGCGTCAGCTGGGCCACCAGCTTCTTCAGCCGGGCGTTCTCGTGCTGAAGCTGCCTCAGCTCCGTCGCCTGGCTCGGCGTCAGACCTCCAAACCGCTTCCGCCAGCGGAACAGCGTCGTCTCCGTGATGCCGTGCTTCTTCGCCACCTGGGCGACCGTCGCCCCCTCGCGCTCCGACTCACGCACGATGGCCACGATCTGCTCCTCGCTGAACCGGCTCTTTCGCATGCAGGACCCTCCTGGGACCGGAGTATCCTGCCATAATTCGTGGCCCTAAAAACGGGGGGCACTCCACCCGAACGTAACCCTCTTCGAACTCTGCCCTGATCCAGGGTCCTCCCTTACCGCGTGGAGGGTCTGTCCAGCTAGATCCTCCGGGCGAGTACCGACAGAACTTCCCCACGCCCGAATAGGGCCCCCACCTGGTCCAATCGGATGAACGTACGTTCCGCAAGACTGAGGTTGTCCATCGTCTCCATCGGGAACCAGGTTCGGTCTCCCCATGCTGGCTTTCGAACTTCGACGACCTCGAACCCAGCCTCCTCCAACACCCGCTTCAAAGCGCGCTCGGAGAAGATGTTCAAATGGACCGGTGGTATCAAGCGGCCATACTTCTTCTTCAGCTCCTTACCCGTGAACATCTTGACTAATCTCGCGGCCGAGCCCTCGCCCACGAGACGCCGAATCGAACTCTCGATCTGACTGCGAAGCCCCTCGGCGTTGTCCGTATCGATCAGGGTCACTCCACCTGGGCGCATTATCCTTGCCACATTCCGCATAGCCGACGCCGGGTCGGCCAAGTGCTCAATGACATGACCCATCCGGACGAAATCAAAGGCTTCGCCTTCGCTCGCATAATCCTCGATTCGGGAAACGTTGACATCGATCCCCCAGAGAGCCCTCGCAGTCTCTGCCGCATAGCTGGAGGCGTCGACGATCTTCAGCCTCCACCCTCTGTCCCGAACGACATGAATCGCCTGGCCCATGGCGCCGACATTCAGGGCCAAGCCCGGGGATACGTAACGCTCGACGATGTCCATCTGGCGATGCACCGCACGTCGCGCCATCTCGAGTGAAGCCTGGGACCCCTCGAGCACCCGCTGGTCGCCGGCGTACTCAGGTCCATAAACCCGCTGGAGTGCCTCGAAGGACAGATCGGGCAAAGGATCCGCGAAGAGTAACCCACAGTCTCGGCAGGTGAGAGCTCGATAGTCCCGCCCGTCTCTTTCCGACGTCAACTGAGCCGCGACTCGGATTCGAGGCCCATGGCACACGCGGCAACGAGAGACGCTACGTGAGCCAGTGAGGGCCACCGCTGAAGTGCTATCTGCCATATTGACCTTACCCTCTAGACATCGCGTCGGCCCACGCACGCGCATTTCTGAGGGCATCGCATGGTGGCGCTCGCCGTCCTCGGCCATAGCGCGTATCCGCCCGGCCGATAAAAGGTCACTTGGGCACAACCCGGACGGTTACCCTCAGATAGTCGGACACGGGTCCACTCCGCGTGGAGGCCGGGTTAAATCGATAGTCCGTAATGCCAGCACGAACAGCTGACCACACACTGCTAGTTACGTCAGTTTGGGCGGGTCGGAGAGGTCAAGTCAAGAGGTGTATAAATGGCATCAGGCGGCGGCCCTCTGATTCGACCTCGTGAGCTTCACTCCGTCGACGAACTTCTCGCCGCGGTGCACGGCGGCCGCGAGATGCGGCGCGTCGATCTTCCGGAACCGCTTCTCCGCGACGAGCAGCAACCTCCAGATCATCGACGTCGCGTCCGCGGTCTTCTTGAATCGCTTGGCCGCGTCCGTCCGAAGTCTCACCGCGGCGAACGGGCTCTCCACGACGTTCGTGGTCCTGAGGTGCTTCCAGTGCTCCCGCGGCAAGTCGAAGAACGCGACCATCCGCTCCCAGTCCCTCTCGAGAATCGCAACCGCTTTGGGATGCGTCCGGCGCCAGGCCTTCGCGAACGCGTCCCGCCGGCGCTCCGATCGACCTCGGCCCAGCATCGTCGTCACTTCCTCCTCGAGGATCGATTGCACCGTCTCCTGGACCCGCGCCCGCACGAAGCTCTCCAACTTCTCCCACATCGGTGTTGACGTGACCGGCACGACGGCTGTCTTCTTCTTCATGGCGACTCTCCTTCCTTCGGGCTTCCGCCCGGGTTCGTGGTCGAACCGGAAGGTTACGTCGCCTTTACCTCTTTACACACCCTTTGATCTTAGCCCTGAAAGAACTCATTCCCTGCTCTCCTGAACTTGCCTCCATGCTGCCTGCAGGCCACGCGCGGTAATCTGTTGTTCAAGTTCGGCGCTCTGGATCGCCTCGGGCGATGTGTTTAGCATGGAGCGAATGTCCCGCAAGTGTTTCTCCGAGCCGCCGTCCCGGTAATATTCGAGCTTGCGCACGATGACATACTCGGGCGGCGCAACTACCAGCCCTTCACCCTCCACGTCCAACCGCCGCGCCCGCGCCAGTCCCCACGCGTGCAACGGGTCGCGCCCACTCAGAAACACGTCCGCTTTGAAGCCAGTCTCGTGGTGAATGATGTTGAAGTGCCCGCGTTGTTCGCGCGCCGCTTCCACCTCGATCACCTCCGTCGGCGGACAGTAGAACTCTGCCGGCGGGAAGACCTCGGGCAGTCGGGTAATGTGCTCCCGATCCAGCGCCACGATCAAATCCACATCATGCGTCAGGCGCGGCTGGCCGTAGATGATGACCGCCACGCTCCCGCTGACCATGTAGGCCGCGCCCAGCGTGTTCAAGCGCCGCGTGAACATCAGAAAGAGGTTAGCCTCGTGCATACAGGAAAAACTCGCGAACGACACGCCGGACTATTTCGTCGCTCCACTCCGGGTGCTGCGCGCGCAACGCCGCCGTCTTCAGTTGGCGGGCTGAATGATACAGCCGTTCGGCCGCCCTCAATTTCTGCGTCGGCGACATCGCCTGCACGATCCGTTGCGCTTCGTCGTTCATGATGGTGACTCTACATGGACTCCGGCCTTTACTGCAATCGCACTCATGTTAGAAACCTGCTTTCGAACCGCTGCCACGCCTCCGCGAGTCCATGCCGCGCGGCGAGCGCGGCGATGCCCTCCCGGGTGACGCTGTCGGCTTCCAGCAACGACAAGATGCGAGTGTGGTCCTTGGCGCGTCCCACACTCAGAGCGATGACCGCCAGATATTCCGCGCGGACTACTCGGAGGGGCACATTCTCGAAGTCGGCGGTGTCGGCATGCTCCACCGCTTCTTGGGTAAGTGGGCTGAAGATCGGCACGAACTGGGTCGGCCACGCACCCACCTGGACGGCCTCCCCTTCCGGGCGCCAACCGCGCGCAGCACAAAACTCGTATTAGTAACAGGCGATGCTGGCGGCGGTCGCCCAGCGTTCCACGTCGGCGCCCAGCCGGAGGCCGAGCGCCATCCACATGGTCCAGAGGAAATTGCTGTAGCCTTCAACGCGCTCGGCCTGATTGAAGACAAGCCCGAGACCCCCCACGAGGTTTTCCGCATATCGGAAGGAGATGAACGCGTCGTCGGACACCCAGCTGCGGCGCAAGGCCGCCCAGAACGCGAAGACCAGAGCCGCAACCACGGTGCCGAAAAACGCGATGACCGCGGCGCGCGACGGTCCGCCCCGAGCCGATGGATCCGACGGGTCACTCAGAGTCGGTGTCGCGGGTTTCATGATGGCGAGCCCATCGTGCGCAAGCGATTCCCCCTCTTCCTTCTCTGTCCCATCCAGCAATTTCATAGCAGAGGCGGTCGCGTTTGTTCAGGCGGATCCTGCCGTCCAGCAGACTTTCGGGGAATCGATTCCATGGCACTCTCCCCAGTACAAGCGTACGCTTCACGGGGTATTTCGTCGAAGCAAAAGGTCAAAGCAGGAGGGTGGCAGTCCCGATGAGCGAGAGGTGGGTTTTCGGAAACGGGAGGGATCGGAGCCGTGTATCGCCAGGCTCCGACACGAGCCCGCTCCGAGGCGAGCTTCTCAGTGTCGATCACCTCGAGGAGCGCGCTCGTGTTCTGGCCGCCGGGTACACGCTCGCCCGCAATCCGCGCCACCGCCCGCGCCGCTTCCAGCCCCGCCTGCAGGAGAACGCTCGTGTCCTTCGTAATGCGTATCATGTTCTGGCCACGGACGTGCACCGCGGGGAACCCGTGGCTCCCGCGGCGGAATGGCTGCTCGACAACTTCCACCTCGTGGAAACGGAAATCCTCGAGATCCGCAAGAACCTCCCGCAACGGTACTATCTCGATCTTCCCAAGCTCGCCCTGCGCGATCTGGCGGGCATGGCCCGGGTGCACGCCATGGCTCTCGAGTTCATCCGCCATAGCGACGCGCGCTTCGATCTCCATCGCCTGACGCGCTTCGTGAGCGCCTACCAGACGGTGGCGCCGGTCACCCTCGGCGAGCTTTGGGCGTGGCCGAGCATGCTCAAGCTCTGCCTGATCGAGAATCTCAGGCGGCTCACGGACGAAATCATGGAGAGCCGGTCTGGCGAAGTGGAAGCCGATCGCTACTTCGCGCGCTTTGAATCGACCGCGGCGGAGAAGCCGCTGCCGGCTCTTCCCGAGAGGCTATCGAACGGGTTCGTAGTTAAGCTGGTTCAGCGTACGCGCGAGCTCGGTCCACGGATTGCGGAGCTGAGGATTGAGCTCGAGCGCAGGCTTACGCTCATCGAGTTCAGCGTCGACGAGGCCGTTCGCGTAGAGCATCAACGCCAGACCATGGGGCAAGCATCCATGGAGAACTCGATCACCGGGCTGCGGCTGGTTTCCACCATCGATTGGAATCGCGCGATCGAGAGGGTGAGCCTGATGGAGAAGGTTCTCCAACGCGATCCCGCCGGCGTCTACGGCCAGATGGACTTCCGAAGTCGGGATCGCTACCGGCAGGCGGTCGAAGAACTATCCGAGCCGACGGGCGAGGCACAGTTGCGCGTGGCGCTGCGGGCGATCGAGAGCGCACGGCAGGTCGGGGAGAGGCGCCAGGGCGATCCGAGCGGGCACATCGGGTATCACCTGATCGGCGCCGGACGCCGCGACTTCGAACTCGACGTAGCGTACGTCCCCCGTCTCAAGCAGCGGATCCGCCGCTTCGTTTTTCGACATTGCGTCGCGCTCTATCTCGGCCCGATTTCACTTCTCACCGCGCTGGGCGCCTCCGCGGCCGTGCTCTATGCGCGAAGTCATGGCGCTTCGGAGCCCCTGTTGCCGTGGGTCGGCCTGCTCGTGCTCGTGCCCCTGAGCCAGCTCGCCTCCTCGATCGTCCAGAAAGGGGTGCATCGAGTCGCGCGGCCGAGGCGCCTGCCGAGGGTCGAGCTCAAGGACGGCGTGCCCGAAGAGGCGCGCACCATGGTGGTGGTACCGATGCTGCTCGCGAGCGCGACGGGCGCGCAGGCGCAGATCGAGCATCTCGAAGTGCAGGCGTTGGGGAACGCGGACCCGCACCTTCACTTTGCGCTCCTCACCGATTTTCTGGATGCGACGGAAGCCGAACTGCCCGAAGATCAGCACATTCTGGCCGCGGCGGTCGTGGGCATCGAGGCTCTGAACGCCCGTCACGGAAAGGGCCGGCAGGACCGGTTCTACCTGTTCCACCGGCCGCGACAGTGGAACCCGCGGCAGGGCGTGTGGATGGGTTGGGAGCGAAAGCGCGGGAAGATCGAAGAGTTCAACGCCTTGCTGCGCGGCGCGGCGGACACGTCGTTCCAGGTCATGGTAGGCGACCGTTCGATTCTCGAGAAGATTCGCTACGTCATCACGCTCGATGCCGATACCCGATTGCCCCGCGACGCGGCCGGCCAATTGATCGGGATCATCCGGCACCCCCTCAACCGCCCCCATTTCGATGCTCGGCTGCGCCGCGTGACGGCGGGATACGGGATTCTCCAGCCGCGCGTAAGCGTCACCATGTCGAGCGCGGCCGGTTCGCTGTTCGCGCGCGTCTATGCGGGCCATACGGGCGTCGACCCCTACACGACGGCCGTCTCGGACACGTATCAGGATCTCTTCAGCGAAGGCATCTTCACCGGCAAGGGGCTGTACGACGTCGACGCGTTCATGGCCGCGCTCGAGGGGCGCGTTCCTGAAAACGCGCTTCTCTCGCACGACTTGTTCGAGGGAATCTACGCCCGAACGGCACTGGTCTCCGACGTAGAGCTGGTGGACGACTTTCCTTCGAGCGTCCTGGCGCACGCGGGACGCCAGCGCCGCTGGGTGCGCGGCGATTGGCAGATCCTGCTCTGGCTCTTTCCATGGGTGCCCACGCGACATGGTCTCGAGCGGAATCGCCTCCCCCTGATCAGCCGCTGGAAGATCCTCGACAATCTCAGGCGAAGCCTCGTTGCGCCGGCCACGCTCGCGCTTCTCGCCTCGGCATGGACGTGGCTGCCCGGGGCGCCCTGGGTCTGGACACTCGCGGTGGTCGCGGGCTCGAGCTTTCCGATCTATCCGCATCTGTGGCGCGGCCTGAGAGGATCCGTCGAGCATCAGCCGTTCGGGGTCTTCCTCCGGGACCTGCGCGAGGAGCTGGCGACTGCGGCGGCGCAGGTACTGCTCGAACTCATCCTGCTCGCCTATCACGCTTACGAGACGGTTCATGCGATCGCGCTCACGCTCGTGAGGCTGGTCCTCACGCAGCGGAGGATGCTCGAATGGGAGACCGCGGCGGCCGCGGCGGCCCGCTCCGCGGGATTGACGGGCCGTGAGAGCCTGCGTGCGTTCGCGAATGGGATGTGGGCGAGCCCCGCCGCGGCGATTTCGCTCTACACCGTCACGCTCGCGGCTCGGCCCGACGCGATCCCGACGGCTTTGCCGCTTCTGGTTCTCTGGCTCTTCGCGCCGCTCGTCGCGTTCTGGCTGAGCCGACCAGCGCGTGCGCGCGCGATCGTTCTCGATGCGCGCGATCGAGACTATCTCCGGGACGTCGCGCGAAACACATGGAAGTACTTCGAAGCGTCGATGGGCGAGGCGGGACACTGGCTCCCACCGGACAACATTCAAGAGAAGCCCGGGCGCCAGGTGGCCGACCGCACCTCGCCGACGAACATCGGGATGGCACTGCTCGCGACGCTGTCGGCGCAGGACCTGGGCTTCCTCGACGCGCCGGAGGCCCTGGATCGAATCGACCGGACGATCACCACGCTCGAGGGGCTAGAGAAGCACGAAGGACATTTGCTGAACTGGTACGACATCGGCAGCTTGGCGCCGCTTCAACCGCGGTACGTGTCGACCGTGGACAGCGCCAACCTGGCGGGATCCCTGCTGGCGCTCGCGGCCGGGGTGCGGCGGCTCGAAATTGAGTCCGGCCTCCGGGAGGCGGGCAGCCGCCGGCGCGCCGCGCTCGCCGATCGGGCGGAGGCGCTTGCGAATGCCATGGATTTCGCGTTTCTTTACGACCGCGATCGCCGGGTCTTTACCATCGGCTTTCGGCTGGCGGACATGGAGGGTCCGGGACGTCCCGACGCCTCCTATTACGATCTACTCGCGTCCGAGGCTCGGCTGGCCAGCTTCATCGCGATCGCGAAGGGGGACATCCCTCAGGAGCATTGGTTTCAATTGGGACGCGGACTCGTGAGCGTCGGCGGGATTCCGACCTTGGTCTCCTGGAGCGGATCGATGTTCGAATACCTCATGCCGCTCCTGATCATGCGAAGCTATCCGGACACGCTGCTCCATCATTCGTGTGGCGCCGCCGTTCGCGCGCAAATCGCCCACGGCCGGAGCCAAAACGTGCCCTGGGGAATATCCGAATCCGCGTTCAACGTCGTGGACCGGCACGGGACGTACCAGTACAAGGCGTTCGGCGTGCCCGAGCTTGGCCTGAAACGCGGGTTGTCGGAGGATCTGGTAATCGCGCCGTATGCCTCGGCCCTCGCCGCGATGGTGGACCCCGTCGAAGCGGCGGCCAATCTGAGGCGCCTGGCGCGAGAGGGGGCCGAAGGGGAGTTTGGGTTCTACGAGGCGCTCGACTACACGCCGCGAGAGGCCGAAACGGCGCTGGACCGCGTCCCTCCGGAGGGCCCCGTTCGACCCGTGCCGGTCGAGGCGTTCTTCGCGCACCACCAAGGAATGACCGTCGTCGCGCTCGCCAATGCGCTGCTGAACGACCGGATGGTGTCGCGCTTCCATGCCGACGCGCGGATCCAGGCGACGGAGCTTCTCTTGCAGGAAAGGGTGCCGCGCTTCGTGCCCCTGACCCGGCCGAGGCCCATCGAAGTGACACGCATCGCTCCTCCGATTCCGCCCCTTCGGCCTCGGCGCTTCCGCACCCCCCACACCTTGTATCCGCACGCGGCGTTCCTTTCCAACGGGCGCTACGTATCGGTCATTACCAACGCGGGCGGTGGCTCCAGCGTCTGTCGCGGCCTTTCGGTCACACGGCAGCGGCAAGACGCGGTCTGCGACCCCGGCAGCCAATATCTGTACCTGCGTGACGTACGAAGCGGGGCGGTCTGGTCGGCGACCTATCAGCCGATGCGCCGCGATCCGGACGAATACCGCACGACCTTCTTCGCCGATAAGGCAGCGATCCGGCACCGTGGCGAGGAAATAGACACGTTGCTCGAAATCGTGGTCTCGACCGAAGCTGATGTCGAAGTTCGGCGGCTGTCGCTCACGAATCGGAGCGCGCATCAGCGCGAGATCGAAATCACGAGCTATGTCGAGGTGGCGCTCGCGCCGCCGGCCGAAGACCTCGCGCATCCGGCCTTCGGGAAGCTATTCCTCGAAACGGAGTGCCGTCCGGAGGCCGCTTCGCTCCTCTGCGGGCGGCGGAGGCGGTCCGCCGACGAGCCCGGAGCGTGGGCCATCCACGTGCTGAGTCTGGAGGACCGCACCCAGAGCGCCGTGGAATGGGAGACCGACCGGATGCGATTTCTCGGCCGAGGCCGCGGGCCCGATAATCCGATCGCGCTCGACGGCCGTGCCCTGTCGGGCACCACCGGCGCCACCCTGGATCCGATCCTGAGTCTCCGGCAGCGCATCCGGCTCGCGCCGGGAGGGTTCGCGCGGCTCGCCTTCGCGACCGGTTTCGCCGCCGACCGCGACGCCGCGATCGCCCTCTGCATGAAGTACGCGGACCCGACCTCCGCGCCTCGAACCTTTGCGCTCGCCGCGACGCAGCTCTCGATCTCGCTTCGTCACCTCGGCATTTCGATCGACGAAGCGCAGCTCTATGAAAGTCTCGCCTCGCGCGTTTTTTACGCCGACCGCTCGCTGGGAGCCCCGCCCGCGATTCTCCGGAGCAACATGCTCGGGCAGTCGGGACTCTGGAGCCTCGGGATCTCGGGCGATCTTCCGATCCTGCTCGTCCGCGTGCTCGAGGGAGACGACTTTTCTCTCGTGCGACAGGTGCTACGCGCCCAGGACTACTGGCGGCTGAAGGGCCTGATCGCGGACGTTGTCATTCTGAATGAGCATCCGGTGGGCTATCGAAACGAGATCCACGAGCAACTCAGCGCGCTGCTCGAGGGC
>JANOOP010000418.1:0-9988 GCA_031421415.1 Candidatus Eiseniibacteriota bacterium | reverse complement strand
ACCAGCGCCATCGCCCCGGAACCCGCGTCACCCACCCCTAGTGGAGGAAGGGAACATGGTCCCGATCCCGTCGCTCTGGCTTCCGATCCTACTCTCCGCCGTCGTGGTCTTCGTCATCAGCGCGATCATCCACATGGTCCTCCCGTATCACCGCAGCGACTTCAAGAAGATCCCCCAGGACGACCAATTCCTGGATTCGGTGCGCAAGTTCGACCTGGCTCCGGGGGACTACATGGCCCCCAATGCCGGCAGCCCCGAGGCATGCAAGGACCCCGCCTTCGTCGAGAAAATGAAGAAGGGCCCGATGGTCATCATGACGATCGCAAAGGGGGCAGCGCCCTCGATGGGGAAGGAACTCTTCCAGTGGTTCCTCTACACGGTCGCGGTGGGGATCATCGCCGCCTACATCACCGGCCACGCACTGGGGGCAGGCGCCACCTACCGTCAGGTGTTTCGATTCGCGGGGTGCGCCTCGTTCGTCGCCTACGGGTTCGCGCTGGTGCAGAACTCCATCTGGTACAAGCGGAGCTGGGCCACGACGTGGAAGTCGATCTTCGACTCGCTCGTCTACGCGCTCTTCACCGCGGGGATCTTCGGCTGGCTCTGGCCCCGGTAGACGCGTGACGCACGCCGTCCCGCGCGGCGGCATGTCGATTCAGTCGGCATCGAAATCGAGCGCATCGGGGAGGGCCGCGTCGAAGCCAAGGGCGCGGCCCTTCTGTTTCAGGCGCGAGGCTCCGCTCGAAGCGGTCTCCATCGTCGATGGCGGCGCGAAGACTCTCGGCGTACCGCGCCCGGGCGTCCTCCCAAGGTTCCATTCCTCCCTCGCCATGCACCTCCCTCCGGACCAGGGGGGCGGGGCCCCCAAACCTGATTGAATCCATAGTCAAAGTTCGACCCGCGGTTCAGAAATTCGTGGAGGCTGCAAATGCCGCACGTCCTCGCCACCGCACCCCATTCGCCGCGCGTCCGCGCCAAGCGGGAGCGTCGCCGTGAGGAAATACTCCGCGCGGCCCTCCGCGCCTTCCGCGAACACGGCTATCACCAGACCACGCTCGACGACATTGCCGAGCGCCTCGACGTCCGGAAGAGCGCTCTCTACCACTATTTTCCCGACAAGGAATCGATCCTCTACGAGTGCCACCGGGAGTCGCTGGGGGAACTCGAGCGAATCGTGACGGAGTCGCGCACCCTCGCGGCCCCTCGCGAGCGCCTGCGGCACGTCATCCGCGAGCACGTCCGCGTCATGACGAACACGCTCGAGGGATCGCCGCTCGCGTTCGAGGTGACCGCGCTTTCGCCGAAGCGTCGGGAGCAGGTCATCGCCTCGCGCGATCAGTACGAGCGCGAGGTGCGGCGGATCGTGGAACAGGGGATCCGGGACGGCGAGTTCCGCCGGGTCGACGCAAAGGTCGCCGCCTTCGCCATGCTCGGCGCCATCAACTGGATCGCGCGCTGGTACCGGCCGGATGGAACGCTCCAGGCGGACACGCTCGGCGCGCAGTTCGCGGACCATCTGCTCGACGGCCTCGGCGCCGCCGGCATTGCGGGGCGAACGCGCGCGGGGCGGACCGCCCCGAGGCGCGCGCCAAGGAAGGAGCGTCCATGAAGGCGATCCGGCTCGTCGCGGGAGGCGCGCCGCTGGAACTGCAAGAGGCGCCGGTCCCGGAACCCGAAGAGCGGCAGGTCGTGGTGAAGGTGGCGGGCTGCGGCGTCTGCCACACCGACATCGGATTCTGGCGCGACGGCGTTCCGACACGCCACCCGCTCCCGCTCACGCTCGGGCACGAGGTGAGCGGCGTGGTCACCGCCGCGGGCGCCGCCTACCGCCATCTCATCGGGCGGGAGGTGATCGTTCCCTCGGTCATTCCCTGCGGCACGTGCGACCTCTGCAAGGCCGGACGGGGAAACGCTTGCCGGAAGCAGCTCATGCCGGGGAACGACATGGACGGCGGCTTCGCCGACTACCTGGCGGTTCCCGGGCTGGGGATCTGCACGGTGGTGGAGCGCGGCGGCTACGACCTGGCCGACCTCTCGGTCATCGCCGACGCCGTGACGACCCCCTACCAGGCGGCCGTGCGAAGCGGGCTCGCGCCGGGCGATCTTGCCATCGTGGTCGGCGTGGGGGGCGTCGGCGGCTATGCGGTCCAGATCGCCGCCGCCCTCGGCGCGCGCGTCGTCGCGATCGATGTGGATGACGCGAAGCTGGTGGCCATCGCCCCGCATGGAGCCTCCCTCACGCTCAACTCCAAGGCGTGCGACTTCAAGACGCTGAAGAAGGAGATCGCGGGGAGCGCGAAGGCGTGGGGCTGCCCGGAGAACGGCTGGAAGATCTTCGAGTGTTCCGGCCACCCGAGCGGACAGGAGACAGCCTACGGGCTCCTGGGATACGCGGGCGTCCTGATGGTGGTCGGCTTCACCCTGGCGAAGATCGAAGTTCGGCTGAGCAACCTCATGGCGTTCGACGCCACCGTGCAGGGGACGTGGGGGTGCCGTCCCGAGCTCTATCCCGACGCGGTCCGGCTGGTCACGTCCGGCCGCGTCACCCTGAAGCCGTTCATCGAGCGCCACCCCCTGCGCGACGGCGTGGAGATCCTGCGCCGGGTGGCGGATCACGAGATTCAGAAGCGGGCGATCCTGGTTCCGAACGGGAGCGCCTAGTCCCGACTCGAGGCGCGCCGCGGCGCGAGGAGGAAGACGCGATGCTGAAGGACCATTCGCTCGTGCCGGAGTACCGATTCCAGCACATCGCCTACGATCTGCGCCCGGCGATCGATCCCAAAGGGAACCCCGTGGAGGGGATCTTCAACGCCTGGATCATCCTCGACAATCCGTCCCAGCTGAACAGCTACACCACGGAGATGGCCCGCGAAGTGGGGATCGCCTTCCGCAACGCGAGCATGGACCGCCGGATCGTCACCTGCGTCTTGACGGCGACCGGCGACAAAGCCTTCTGCACCGGCGGCAACACGAAGGAGTACGCCGAGTACTACTCGGGGAATCCGCAGGAGTACAAGCAGTACATGCGCGTCTTCAACGACATGATCGACGGCATTCTCCGCTGCGACAAGCCGGTCATCAATCGCGTGAACGGGATGCGTGTCGCGGGCGGACAGGAGATCGGCATGGCGTGCGACTTCAGCATCGCCGTCGATACCGCGCGCTTCGGCCAGGCCGGGCCCAAGCACGGCTCGGCGCCGGACGGCGGCTCGACCGACTTTCTCCCGCTCTACGTCGGCTTCGGGCATGCCATGGAGAGCGCCGTCCTCTGCGACACGTGGAGTGCGCACAAGGCGTGCTACCTCGGCCTCATCAACCTGGTGGTTCCGGTGCTGAGGCTCGACGGCGCGTGGATCCCGAATCCACTCGTGATCACCGACCGGTTCCTCGACGAGTTCGGGAGGATCGTCTACGGCGATTACCGAACCGGTCCGGATGCCGTGGCCGCCAAGGAGACGATGGCGCGCGCCAAGGCGGACCTCTCGCAGCTCGACGCGGCGGTCGAGGGTCTCTGCACGAAGATCCTCATGCTCATGCCCGACTGCGTGTCGAAAACGGTGAACAGCGTGCGAAAGCACAAGCAGCGCCACTGGGACGCCAACAGCATCACGAATCGCGAATGGCTCTCGCTCAACATGATGACCGAGGGGCGCGCCGGGTTCCGCGCGTTCAACGAGGGACCGAAGGACCACCGCGAGGTCGACTTCATCAAGCTGCGGCAGATGCTGGCGCAGGGGCACCCCTGGGACGACGAACTCCTGCGCGCCATCTCGCCCCAGTTCCAGCACGAGGTGGCGGGCCGCTGAGGCCCGCGGGAGGGAGCGCGTCGATGGATCTGGGACTCCGGGATCGCATGGCGATCGTGGTCGGCGGCGCGTCGGGAATCGGCGCCGCGGTCGCCGTGGCGCTGGCGCGCGAGGGGTGCGATGTGGCCGTCGTCGACCGGCGTTTGCCGGAGGAGGCGGCGGAACTCCTCCGCACCATCGAGGCCACGGGACGGAAGGCCCGCTACGTCGTCTCGGACGTGAGGGACGCGGCCGCTCCGGAGCAGGTGACGGGAGAGATCGCCGCGGCAATGGGACGGCTCGACATCCTGGTCTACGGCGCGGGGATCGCCGCCGACGCGGTCAGCTGGAAGATGACGCCGGAGCAATGGGACGAGGTGATCGCCGTCAATCTGACCGGCTGCTTTCACTGGAATCGTGCCGCCGGAGCGCTCCTCCGCGCGAGGGGATGGGGGCGCATCGTGAACGTCGCCTCGATCAACGGACTCCGGGGAAAGTTCGGACAGTCGAACTACGCAGCCTCGAAGGGCGGCATGATCGCCCTCACCAAGACCCTCGCGCGCGAACTCGGCCCGAAGGGCGTGACCGTGAACGCGGTGGCGCCCGGAATGGTCCGGACCGCCATGACCGAGTCGCTCCCGGAGAGCGCCGTGGCGGCCGCCGTGTCGGAAACGCTCGTGGGGCGTCTGGCGGAGCCCGAGGACTGCGCGGCGGCGATCGCCTACCTCTGCTCGGAAGGGGCGCGGCACGTGACCGGTCACGTCTTGAAGATCGACGGCGGGCAATACCTATGAGATGGCAGGAGGAACCGAACCGATGACCATCAAAACGGGACTCGACGGAGGCGTGGCGACGCTCACGCTCGACCATCCCCCCCTCAACGTCCTGACGCTGGCGATGGCGAGGGAACTGCGCCAGGCGCTCGCGAACCTCGCGGCCGACGGATCGCTCCGCGTGCTGGTGATCGCCGCCGAGGGGAAGCACTTCTCGGCCGGCGCCGACGTCGGGGAACACCTCCCGCCGACCTACCGCGAAATGATTCCGGAATTCGTGGAGACGCTCGACGCGCTGGTCACGTTCCCGCTTCCGGTCGTCGCGGCGGTGCGCGGGCGCTGTCTCGGCGGTGGCTTCGAGCTGGCGCAGTGCGCCGACGTGATCGTGGCGGGAGAGGGGGCCACCTTCGGTCAGCCCGAGATCGTCCTCGGAGTGACGGCGCCGATCGCGTGCGTCCTGCTGCCGCGCCGCGCGTCGCCGGGCATCGCGGCCGAGCTCCTCTTCGGCGGCGACACGCTCTCCGCGGTGCGGGCCCAGGCCGCGGGACTGGTCCAGCACGTGGTCCACGACGACCAGGTGGAAACCGAGGCCCGCGCCCTGGCGCAGCGGTTCGCGCGCCACAGCGCTGCCGCGCTCCGTCTGACGAAGAAAACCCTCCTCGCCGCGGCCGACCGTCCTTGGAGCGAGGCGCTCCGCGCGGCGGCCGGCATCTACCTGAACGATCTCATGGCGACCGAGGACGCCCTGGAGGGGCTGACGGCCTTCGTGGAGAAGCGAACGCCGACCTGGAGGAACCGATGAGCCCTCCGGTCGTCTTCCCGGAATGGAAAGGGCGCGATCTAGACGGAATCCTCGCGGCGTGCGTCGATCTCGTGGAGGACACGAAGTTCCCGACGGCGAGGCGCTGGCGCGACGGCGGCGGGAAGATCGCCGGGCACTTCCAGGTTTACTTTCCGGAGGAGATCGCGCACGCGGCCGGGCTCCTCCCCTTCAAGGTGCGCGGGGCGCCGATCGATTCGGTGCAGGCGGACTCCCGCTTCGGGTCGTACCTCTGCTCGATCGTGAAGACGTCGCTGGAGCTGGCGCTCAGCCGCCACGTGACCTTCGAGATCTTCGTCACGCATCCAATCTGCGACGCGGCCCGCAATCTCGCGGCCGTGTGGGGACGGAACGTCTCCTATCCCTGCCAAATCCTCTACCTCCCGCAGAACGCCTCCTCGCCGAGTGCCGCGACCTATCTGCGAGGCGAGTACGACCGGTTGCGGCGGACCCTCGAAGCGATCGCGGGGCGTGCCGTCACCGACGACGACCTCCGGCGCTCCATCGCCCTCTTCAACGAGAACCGACGCCTTTTGCGCGAGATCTACGCACTCAAGCGCGAGACGCCGTGGCTGGTGGCCGCGCACGAGGCCTACGCCCTCGTCTCGGTTGGCGGGCTGGTTCCGCGCGAGGAGCACAACGCGCTCCTCGCCACGGCTCTTCCCCTGCTGCGGGCGCGGCCCGCCAAACAGCAAGATAGGATCCGGGTCGTCTTCGAGGGAGGATTCTGCGAGCAGCCCCCGCTCGACCTCATCCGCTCGATCGGACGTTCTTGCTACGTCGTGGACGACGACTTCCTGGTGGGACTGCGGTGGATTGTCTCGGACGTTCCGGCCGGGGACGATCCGCTCCGCGACCTGGCGGAGGCGTATCTCGACCGCTCCACCTACAGTCCCGTGCAGCACGACCCGCGGAAACCGAAGGAGAAGATGCTCCTCGAACGCGTGGAGCGCGCGGGCGCGCAGGCGGCCATCGTGTCGGCGGCGAAGATGTGCGAGCCGGGCTTGGAGGAGCAGGTGGCCTACGTCCAGGCGCTCGACGGCGCCAAGGTGCCGCACTTCGTCACCGAGTTCGAAGAGAACATGACGACCTTCGAGCAGCTGGAGATCCAGCTGGAGACGTTCGTCGAAAATCTGATGTTCGACTGAGGAGCGCGCATGGAAACCGCACACAACGAAGCGGGAATCGTAGGGCGGGGAAACCGCGAAGGCGCGCGCCTGTTCCGCGAGTGGTTCGAGGGACTGACGCGCGCGGCCGAGGAGGGGCGGGGTGGGGCCTACGTCTTCGTGATGGGGAGTCTCGGCGAACTCCTGCGGGTCTTCGACCTGCCGGTCGTCTTCCCGGAGATCAACTCGCTGCAGACCGCCGTGCGGAAGGTGGCGCACGAATACCTGAACGAGGCCGAGGACCTCGGCTACTCCCCCGACATCTGCGGCTACGTGAAGGCCGACATCGCGACGCAGCACCGCGGGGGGCAGCTCCCGATGGGACGAATTCCCAAGCCGTCGATCGCGGTGCTGACCAACGCCTGCAACACGTACATCAAGTGGGCGGAGATCTGGGAGCGGATGTACCACATGCCGAGCTATGTCCTGGACGTGCCGGGTTCCCGGGAGGACGGCCTCCGTCCGGGGCGGGGCGACCGCGACTTCGAGAACGACCTCCGCTACGTCTCGGCGCAGCTTCGCGAATTGATCGCGCTGCTGGAAGAGGTGACCGGGAAGCGCTTCGACGTCGACCGTCTCCGCGAGACGCTCGGCCACGCGAATCGGATGAACGCCGGATGGAAGCGCGTTCTGGAGCTGAACCAGAGCCGCCCGTCGCTCTTTAACGCCCTCTCCGACGGCACCATCTACCTCGGGGTCTCGAACGGATTCCGGGGCGCGGCCGAGGGAGCGGCCTACTTCGACGACCTGGTCGAGGAGATGGAGTTCAAGCAGGCGAACGGCATCGGCACTCTGGTCGACGAACAGTACCGACTCATCTTCGTCGGCGTGCCGTGCTACCCGATCTTCCGCCGCTTCACGGAACTCTTCACCGAGCACGGCGGAACCTTCATTAACTCCACCTACCTCTGGTTCGCGTCCGGAGGATCGAATCTCGGATTCCAGTACGACGCGAAGGACCCGGTGGAGAGCCTGGCGGAGGGACTCCTCCTGGGCGTGCGCGATTCGATGGACAGCATGTTCTTCCAGACTCGCGCCCTTGCCCGGATGATCGACGAATACGCCGCCGACGGCATCGTTTTCCACCCCATCAAGAGCTGCCGAACCGTCTCCACCGGCCTCGCCGACAACCGCCGAGCGCTCATGGCCATGCGGGACATCCCGAGCCTCTTCGTGGAATCGGACATGATGGACCGGCGGGTCGTTTCCGAGGCGCAGCTCAAGAACCGGATCGACGCATTCTTCGAAGGCCTCGCGTCGCGGCGGCAGATCGCCGCGGCCGAACGCGTCTGAGCGAAGGGAGGGGATCGTCATGGCGTACGCGGCGGGCGTGGACGTGGGATCGACGCAGACGAAGGCGGTCGTCATCGACGAGGCAGGGCGGATCGTCGGCAGGGCGCTCACGGAGACCGGCGCCAACGTGATGCGGGCGGCGGAGAATGCGTTCCGGGAGGCCCTGGCGGAGGGAGACCTCCGCGAGGAGGAAGTGGAGTACGTGGTGGGAACCGGATACGGCCGTTACAAGGTCACCTTCGGCAACACGCAGGTCACGGAGATCAGCTGCCACGGGCGGGGCGCCGTCCACATGTTCCCGAACACGCGGACGGTGGTCGACATGGGCGGCCAGGACACGAAGGCGATCCGCGTCTCCGCCCGCGGAGAGATCGTCGATTTCTGCATGAACGACAAATGCGCGGCGGGAACGGGACGCTTTCTCGGCGCCGCCTCGGCCGCGCTCGACATCCCGCTGGAAGAATTGGGCCCGACCGCGCTGCGCGGCGAGCGACCGGTGAAGATCAGCACGACCTGCACCGTCTTCGCGGAGACGGAGGTCCTCTCCTGGCTCGGGAAGGGGAAGAAGATCGAGGACATCCTCCTGGGCGTCCATCAGTCGATCGCCTCCCGCTCGGTGGGCCTCCTCTGGCGGACGGGGATCGAGGAGGAGGTCACGTTCACCGGCGGCGTGGCGAGGAACGTGGCGATGATCGAGGCGCTGGAGCGAGAATTGAAGCTGAAGGTGAACGTGAGCGAGGAGTCGCACTACATGGGCGCGCTCGGCGCGGCGCTCTTTGCCCTCGACCACATCCTGGCAAGCCGCGAGCCGGCGCGCGCGATGCGGGGGGCGTCATGAAGCTCACCGCCGGCATCGACGTCGGTTCCACCTACACCAAGGCGGTTGTTCTCGGCGAGGACGGCGCCATCCTCGGCCGCGCGGTGGAGCCGACTGGATTTCGCCTGGCGGAAGTCGCGGAGCAGACGCTGGCGAGCGCGCTCGAGCGGGCGGGCGCCTCGCGCGACGGGCTCTCCTACGTGGTGGCGACCGGCTATGGGCGCCACCAGGCGACCTTCGCCGACATCCACGTCACCGACATAACGGCCTCCGCGCGAGGCGCGACCTTCCTCTTCCCGGGCACGCGCACCGTCCTGGATGTGGGGGGACAGACGATGAAGGCGAGCCGCCTCGGGGAGGAGGCGAAGGTGAAGGCCTTCCGCCTCAACGACAAGTGCGCGGCCGGGACCGGCGCGTTCTTGGAGAAGACGGCCCGCTACATGGGCTACAGCACCGAGGAGATCGGGCCGCTCGTGGCGACCTCGAAGGAGTATCCCTCCATCTCCGGAGTCTGCGCGGTCTTCGCGGAATCCGAGGTCATCAATCATCTCTCCCAGGGAGTCGCCCCGGCCGACATCATGCACGGCGCGATCGTCTCCCTGGTGGGAAGATCGGTGCAGCTGATGAAGCGCGTGAAGATGGAGCCCGAGTTCACGCTGATCGGGGGAATCCTCCGCTTCGAGACGATGGTGCGCGTCGCGCGAGAGCAGCTCCACGCCGGGGTCAACGTTCCGCCGGGGGACCTGGTCCAGTTCGTCTCGGCGCTCGGGGCCGCGCGGCTCGGCTTCCGGCGGCTGGAGCAGCTGGCCCGCGACGGCGCGCGGACCGAGGGCGCCGGCGCCGGCCCGCGGGGAGCCGTAACCTAATGGAGGAGGGCGGACGGGGCCCCGAGAATGCCCCACGAAACTCCACCCCGAATCCGGAGTCGCCACTCGCCTCGATCGTCCGCGAGGAGGCGCTCCGCGCCCAGGTCCAGGCCCAGATCGCCGCCGACCCCGCGCGCCTGGCCGAAGGTTGGGCGCGCCGTTTCGTCGTCGAGGCGAGGCGCGCCACCGAGTACCTCGACCTCTATGCGATGCTCGGCTTCGAAGTATGTGCGGATCCGGTCCGGCGCGAACAGGTGGCCGATGAGTGTGACGACTGCCGGATTGCCCTACTCATGGATTTCCGAACGATTTACACGCGCCCACGAGGCGTCGATTCGGGGTAGTACTACCCAAGTCGACCTGACGCCGGAGCGGGGGTCCCGTAGTCTATCGACCGGCTCCTGCCGCAACCTATGGGCGGGAGGCGATCAGGGCCGGCCGGCATCCGGCCCCATCCTCCGGGGATCG
>JANOOP010000417.1:0-3594 GCA_031421415.1 Candidatus Eiseniibacteriota bacterium | reverse complement strand
CGCGGAGGTCGAGGCCGCCGCAGGAACGCTGAAGGCGCTCGGCGCCGGTCCCGAAGCGGGGGGGACGCTGATCGTTCGGGCACCCATCGCGGGCATCGTCACGCGCCGCTCCGCCGCAGTGGGCCGGTTCATGGAGGCGGAGGAGATGATGTTCGAACTCGTCGATCCGTCGCGGCTCTGGGCGGAAATCGAGATCGGCGAGCGGCACGCGGCCCGGGTCGTGACGGGGGATGCCGTGTCGATCCATCTCGGGCCGGAGGAATCCGACCGCGCGACCGGGACGCTGGTCTACGTGGCGCCGGTGGTGGACGAGGCGAGCCGGGTCGTCCGGGCGCGAGCGCGCCTCGACCGGGCCGATCCCCGCGCGCGCGTGAACGCCGTCCACCGTGCCACGATCCGCTCCCGTGCCGCGGCCGGCGCGGTCATCGTTCCTCGAGAAGCGGTGCAGGAAGTGAGCGGGGCGAGCATCGCGTTCGTCCGGCTCGCCGACGATCTCTACGAATCGCGCCGCGTCCACGTGGAGCAGGCCGAGGGGGGGACGGTTTCGGTTCGGCGCGGACTCGCGCGCGGCGAGCGGGTGGTCACGATCGGGAGCTTCCTCCTCCTGACCGAGAGCGATAAGAGCGCGATTGGCACCGGATGCTGCGAGATAGAGGCACCGTCGAAATGAGGGCGCCCCGATGCTGAGCGCCATCATCGCCTGGTCGGTGCGGCGACGAATCGCCGTCCTCGTCGCGGCGGCAATACTGGCGATCGCCGGGATCGCCTCCATCTGGCGCCTGCCGCTCGACGCCTTCCCGGACACCACGCCGGTCCAGGTGCAGGTCAACACGAGCGCCGCCTCGCTGGCGGCGCTCGAGATCGAGCGCCAGATCACCATGCCGATCGAACAGGCAATCTCGGGACTCCCCGGACTCCTGGAAGTCCGATCAACGTCGCGGCTTGGGCTCTCCCAGGTGACCGCCGTCTTCCGGGACGGCACCGACATCTATCTCGCCAGGCAGACGCTGACTGAACGGCTGGGATCGGTCGCGCTCCCAGAGGGGATCGAACCGCCGCGTCTCGGTCCCGTCACGACGGGACTCGGCGAGATCTTCCACTATCTCGTCACCGGCGATCCGAAATTTTCGGCGGCCGATCTGCGCGGCATTCAGGATTGGATCGTGAGGCCCCAGCTCCAGTCGGTCCCCGGCGTCGCCGAGGTGAATTCGTGGGGTGGGGACGAGCGGCAGATCCAGATCGCGGTCGACCCGGCGGCACTGGCCAGCCGGGGGATCCATCTGGAAGATCTCGTGGAGGCGATTGAGCGGGACAATCGGAACGTCGGCGGCGGCGTGCTGGAGGAGGCCGGACGGGCGAGCCCGATCCAGGGCGTCGGCGTCATCACGAAGCCGGCGTCGCTGGAGGAGATCGTGATCACGACCGACTCGGGTGCGCTGGTCCGCCTGCGCGACGTGGCGACCGTGGTCGAGGGGCGGGCACTCCGCCACGGCGCGGTCACCGAGGGAGGGCGAGGCGAGGCCGTGCTCGGACTCGGATTCCTCCTGAAGGGCGAGAACGGCCGGGAGGTCACGCACCGGCTCCGTGCGCGGCTTCAGGAGATCGCCCGCACGCTCCCGGCCGGAGTCACGGCGGAGACGGTCTACGACCGCACCGAATTGATCGATCACGTCCTCGAGACCGTCCGCGTGAACTTGTTAGAAGGAGCGCTCCTCGTCATCGCCGTCCTCTTCGCGTTCCTCGGCAACTGGCGCGCCGGGCTGATCGTCGCCTCCGCGATTCCGCTCTCCATGCTCGTCGCCTTCGACCTCATGCTGCGGACTGGCGTGGCGGGAACTCTCATGAGCCTCGGCGCGATCGATTTCGGACTGATCGTCGACAGCTCGGTCATCCAGGTCGAGAACGCCGTCCGCCGGCTCGACGCTGAGGGGGGGGCGGGGGATCGCGACCGAGAGAGCGTCGTGCGGGACGCGGTGATCGAGGTCCGGCGCCCCACGATGTTCGGGGAGATCATCATCCTCATCGTCTACCTGCCGATCTTGGCTTTGGAGGGCATCGAAGGGAAGATGTTCCGGCCGATGGCGCTGACCGTGATGTTCGCGCTCCTCGGGTCGCTCCTCCTCTCCCTCACGGTCATGCCGGCGCTCGCGGCCACGTTCCTGCACTCCAGGCCGGCGCGCGAGAACCGGCTGATCGCCGCCCTGAAGCGCGTCTACCGGCCTCTCCTCGCCGGGGCCATGGCCCGGCCTCGCGCCGTGCTCGCGGCGGCGGTCCTCGCGCTGGGGGTCGGCGTGGCGCTGGCGCCCCGCCTGGGATCAGAGTTCGTCCCGCGGCTTAGCGAAGGGGCCCTCGTCCTCAATACCGTGCGGCTGGCTGGCGTCTCCGTGGACGAATCGGTTCGCTACGGGATGCGAATCGAGCGGGCGTTGCTCGACGCCTTTCCCGACGAGATCGAGCGGATCTGGACGCGGACCGGCACCGCGGAGGTGGCCACCGACGCGATGGGCACCGAGGTGTCGGACGTCTTCGTCACGCTCCGCGATCGGCCCAGGTGGAAGAAGGCCCGGACGCAGCAGGAACTGGTCGCGGCCATGGAGAAGTCGCTCGCGTCGCTCCCGGGGATGCGGGTCATTTTCACGCAGCCGATCGAGATGCGGATGAACGAGATGGTGGCGGGCGTCCGCTCGGATCTGGGCGTGAAGATCTTCGGCGACGATCTGGAACTCCTCCGGTCGAAGGCGTCGGAGGTGGAACGCGTCGTGCGCGAGGTGCCGGGCGCGGCCGACGTGGTGACCGAGCAGTTGACGGGTATGCCGACGGTGGCGTTCGACGTCGATCGCCAGGCGGCGGCCCGCCTGGGGGTGCCGGCGGGGGAGATCCTCGACGTGATCGAAGCGCTCGGATCGCGCGAGGTCGGCGTCATGCAGGAGGGCGCCCGGCGGATTCCGGTCGCGGTCACCTTGGAAGAGGCGTATCGCCGCGATCTGGAAATGCTCGGCTCGATCGTGCTGACGGGGCGCGACGGCGCGCGCATCCCGCTGGCGGACGTGGCGTCGATTCGGCGCGTCGAGGCGCCCACCGCGATAAATCGTGAATGGGGACGGCGCCGCGTGGTCGTGCAGGCGAACGTGAGGGGCCGAGACGTCGGGAGTTTCGTGGCCGACGTCCGGAGCGCGGTGGAATCGCGCGTCTCCTTGCCCCCGGGCTACTTCATCCGCTACGGAGGACAGTTCGAGCACCTGGTGCGCGCGCAGCGGAGGCTTCTCGTCGTCGTGCCGCTGGCGCTACTCCTGGTGGCCGCGCTCCTCTTCGCGAGCCTCCGCCGGCCGGGGGATGTGGCGCGCGTCTTCGCCGCGGTGCCGCTCGCCGGCGTGGGAGGCGTCGCCGCCCTCTGGCTGCGGGGTCTGCCGTTCAGCATTTCGGCGGCGGTCGGTTTCATCGCGCTCTCCGGCGTTGCGGTGCTGAACGCGCTCGTTCTCGTCTCCACGCTGCGCGATCTGGAGGCGGGTGGGATGCCGAGGATGGAGGCGATCCGTGCAGCTGCGGAACGCCGGCTACGTCCCGTCCTCATGACGTCGCTCGTGGCGAGTCTGG
>JANOOP010000416.1:0-6434 GCA_031421415.1 Candidatus Eiseniibacteriota bacterium | reverse complement strand
CGAAATCGCCCGTCGCGAAGACGTCGTCCCCCGACCGGCCCCAGACGTGGCGAAGGTGGACGAACGCTCTGCTTGCAAGATATTGCCAGCGTGATCCATCGAAGCGGAGAATCGTGCCAGATTCTCCTACCGCGAAGACTTCATTCCCTGCGGCTCCCCATACACCCCATAGATCCGCGTTCGTAACGACGGGGGCGACGCTCCAGGAGACTCCGTCGTAGTGGAGGATCGTACCTTCGTCGCCGACCGCGAACACGTCCCGGGCCGACGTGCCCCAGACCGCGCGGAGAATCTTTGTCGTCGCGCTCGCCATGGGACGCCAGGCCGTCCCGTCGTACCGGAGAATCGTGCCGCCCTCGCCTACGGCGAATATCGCGCTGCTCGATTCACCCCAGACTCCGTGGAGCCCCTCGCCGCTGGTGAGGGGATTCCAAGTAACGGTCTGGGATGTTGGCGGTGGGACGCCTGGGTCGAGTGGATTCTTGGCGTTTTCGCCGCACCCTACCGCTAGGGCGAGGGAGAGCCCGATCGCGACCAGAATTCGAAGTAGTCCTGTTCGGCAGCGCAAGGGTCACCTCGGAGGGAATCCGGCAGACACGGCATCGATGACACTAGTTCCCGGCTCGGCTTCGTTGCAAGGGTTGGGCGATGAGACTTTGGTACCGGCATCCTTGAAACAGTTCGTCGAGCCCCAGGCCGGAGAATCACCCCCCGTGGACCATCCACACATTCGGTTCCACGTAGAGTCCTTCGTCGCGCTCTCGATCGATCCGCACCGGCACCAGGGCGCCGGGGACGATGTAGTCCCCGCTCTCCGGGAACAGCATCCCGGTCCACGTCTCCCATTCCGCGACCTTGCCGGGAATCCGCATCGACTCCGGCGCGATCTTCACGATTTTCGCGCCGAGGCGCGCGTGCGTGCGTAGCCACGGATCGAACGGAAAGCCATCCTCGGTCTTCCACGCCACATAACGATCGATCGGAGTCGTCGGATAGCGGCTCTTGAGCGACGGCCGCACCGGCGCCACGAGCGTCTTGATGCCGCGGGCATGCGCCATCGACCGCATCTCGCCGATGACCCGTTTGCTGAGCCCGCTGCCCCGATGGGCCGGAATAATCGTCGCCTCGATGGCGGTGAGCATGTTCGGCGCGCGCCCCGTGAGGTAATCGTCTACGACCTTCTGAAAGATGCCGTCCCATCCGGTGTCCGGAAGATCGGACAGCGGCCCCTCCCAATGAAAAGGGAGCGTGTGCCCCACCGCGATCGTGGCGCCGGCGTCGTCCCGATACACGAACTGATACTCGGCGAAGTCTTCCTGGAGGTAGTGCCAGAGCTCGTCGGCCACGGGATCGTTGAACATGAACGCGGGCCAGGACGGCACCTTCAATTCCTCGAAGATCGTCGCCCGAATGGAGGGATCCTCGGCGTACGTCACACGGGTGAGATTCATTGGCTCTCTCGTTCGGGTCGATTTCGGACTCGGATCGAAGTCGGGCTCCCGCGCCTACTTCTTCGGCGGCAGGCTCGGCCGGATCTCGACGCACGACGGCAGCGATCTCGGATCGTGCGCCAGGAGATCGACCACAACCCGCGCGACGTCCTCGGGCTGCAATTGCCACGACCTCGAGGCATCCGGCGTTCCGGCGTTGAAGTAGGTGTTCACGCTCCCCGGCATCACGTGCGAAACGCGGATACCGTCGTAGCGCACTTCCTGCATCAGCGCCTCGCTCATCCCGTTCAGCGCGAACTTGGAGGCGTTGTACGCGGTCGCCTGCGGGAAGGCGTTCCGCCCCGCCAGGCTCGACATGTTGATGATGTAGCCGCCGCCGCGGGCGCGCATCCGGGGAATGGCCGAGCGGCAGCAGAGAAAGACGCCGGTCACGTTCGTCTCGAGTATCGAGTTCCACTCCTCGAGCGTCATCTTTTCCAGATTCTTGAAGAAGCCGACACCGGCGTTGTTGACCAAGATGTCGAGACCGCCGAATCGTTCATCGACCGCGCGGAAGGCTCCTTCCACGTCGCCCTCCCGACGCACGTCGCAAGCGACCGCGAGCACGCGCTTCGGATAGTAGCCCTCGAGTTTCCGGCCAACGGCCTCGACTTCACCGGCATTCCGCGCGCAGATCGCCACGCTGCCGCCGTGCTCCAGAAACGCCTCGGCCACCGAGAGCCCGATTCCCTTCGAGCCGCCGGTCACCAGTGCGACTTTTCCAGTCAGGGTGAATCCAGCCTGCGTCATCTCGTTCCTCCTATCGCGACGCGTCGCTCGAGGTGAGCGCGCGGATTCCATCGTTCAAGGCCTCGCGAAGCGCCTCGATCTTCCCGGTGAAGAAGTGATCGGCGTGCGCCACGACCCTCAGCTCCACCCGCCCCAGCGGCGCCAGCCGGTCGCGCAGCGCCGTGATGTCCGCAACGGATCCGTACCTGTCGTGATCTCCCTGCACCATGAGAAACGGCCACGGCACCTGGTCGAGAAATTCGAATTGCCTCCCGTCGACGTTCCCGCTCGCCGGAAGCCCGAGTCCGATCATGATCGCTACATCCGGATCCCGCAGCGCGAAATTGAGCCCGATCCAGGAGCCGAAGGAGAAGCCCGCGATCCACAACGGACGGCTCCCCGCGCGCCCGCGAGCATACGCCGCGGCCGCTTCCAGGTCACCGATCTCGCCGTCCCAGCCACTGTACTTCCCTTCGCTCTTCCCGACGCCGCGAAAGTTGAAGCGCAACGTCGGATGCCCACGCGCTTCCAGCACCCGGTAGACCGTGTGGACCACCTTGCTGTGCATGGAGCCGCGGTGCGCGGGGTGGGGGTGACAGATGACGGCGGTTGGAAGGGCGGCGGCACCGACGCTCCCTTCGCTCCAGAGTCCCTCCAGGACCCCAACCGGGCCCGAAAAGAGGACGGTTTCGACCTTCCTTGCCTGCGTCATTCGTCTCCCGATCTCGCCAGTTGCCCCAACCACCACCTGTCGGGTCCTCGTAGGGGAGCCTATTCAAACGAACTTCCCGGCGTTTCCGACCCCGAGTTTCTCCGGTATACTCATGGTTCTCAACACTCAAATCCCGCGATCAGGAGGCATGTTCCGTGGCTCTTCGTGCCGACACCACGACCTTTCATGGCTTGAACCGACCCGATCTCGTCGAGATCTACCGGCTGATGCTTCTATCCCGCCGGATGGACGACCTCGAGATCAAGCTGAAGAAGCAGAATCTGATCTACTTCCAGATCAGCGGCGCCGGGCACGAGGCGATCCTCGTCGCCGCCGGCAAGGCCCTCCGGACGGGCTACGACTGGTTCTACCCCTATTACCGCGACCGCGCCCTCATGCTCACCCTCGGCATGACGCCGCTCGAGATGCTCCTTGAGGGCGTCGGCGCTGCCGCCGACCCGAATTCGGGCGGCCGCCAGATGCCGAGCCATTGGGGCCTGAAGCGCGCGAATGTGGTCACGCAATCGAGCCCCACGGGAACGCAGTTCCTCCAGGCGGTCGGATGCGCCGAGGGCGGGCGGCTCCTCGCGACGATCCAGGAGATCCGCGACCGGCGCCCCTTCCAGAAGGACGAAGTCGTCTACGTCTCGGCCGGCGACGGCACGACCAGCCAGGGCGAATTCTGGGAAGCACTGAACAGCGCGGCGACCGGGGCCCTGCCGGTCCTATTCCTGATCACCGACAACCAGTATGCCATCTCGGTCCCGGTCGAGGCGCAGACGCCCGGCGGCGACATCGGGAAGTGCATGAGCGGCGTTCCCGGCCTTCGCATCATGAAGGTCGACGGAACCGATCCGCTCGCGTCGTATCGCGCCATGCTGGAGGCCGCCGAGCATCTCCGCGCGGGGAAGGGCCCGATCCTCATGCACGCGATGGTCACCCGCCCCTACGGCCACTCCATGTCGGATGACGAGCAGTCGTACAAGCCCGCCGCGGAGCGGGAGGCCGAGGCGAAGCGCGATCCGGTAAAGGTTTATCCCGAATTCCTGATTCGCGAGGGAATCGCGACGACCGAGGAGATCGAGCGCATCCGCCAGGAAATCGAGACCGAGCTGGCGCAGGCGGAGGCGGCCGCGCTGATGGCGTCGAAGCCGAGCGCCTCGACCATCTACGACCATCTCTACTCGCCGACCGTCGACCCGACCTCCGACGCCTTCGAGACGGAGCCGCGCTCCGAGGGAAATCCCGAGACGATGGTGACGCTGATCAACCGATGCCTGAAGGACGAGATGGCGCGCGATCATCGAATCATCTGCTTCGGCGAAGACGTGGCCGATGCGACTCGCGAAGGAAGTCTGGAGACCGTCTCCGGCAAGGGAGGAGTCTTCAAGGTTACGCACGGGCTGCAGCGGATGTTCGGCAAGACGCGCGTCTTCAATTCCCCGCTGGCCGAGGCGAACATCGTCGGCCGCGCGATCGGCATGGCGACCCGCGGCATGAAGCCGGTCGTGGAGATCCAGTTCTTCGACTACATCTGGCCCGCCATGATGCAGATTCGGAGTGAACTCGCGATGATCCGCTGGCGCTCGAACGGCGATTTCTCCTGTCCCGTGGTGATCCGCGTCGCGACCGGCGGATATTTGCAGGGCGGCTCGGTCTATCACAGCCAGTCGGGCGAGAGCATCTTCGCCCACTGCCCGGGACTCCGGGTCGTCTTCCCTTCTACCGCGGTCGACGCGAACGGGCTGTTGCGCTCCTCGATTCGCTGCGACGACCCGGTCCTCTTCCTGGAGCACAAGCACATCTACCGCCAGCCCTACGCCAAGGGCGCGTACCCCGGCGCCGATTACATGATCCCGTTCGGGAAGGCGCGGCTAGTGCGCGAGGGAAGCGATCTCACGGTCATCTCTTGGGGCGCGACGGTGAACCGCGCGACCCTGGCGGCACAGCGGCTGGAGGCCGAGGGGATCAGCGTCGAGGTCATCGATCTCAGGACGCTGGTGCCGTTCGACAAGGATGCGATCGCCGCGTCGGTGAAGAAGACCTCCCGCGCGCTGGTGCTCCACGAGGACGTGCTGACTGGCGGGTTTGGCGGCGAGATCGCGTCGTGGATCGGCGAGCATCTCTTCGACTCGCTCGACGCGCCGGTGCGGCGGATCGGAGCGACCGATACTCCGGTCGGGTATGCGCCCGATCTGGAGGACGCGACCCTTCCGCAGGTGGACGGGATCACGGCGGCGCTGCGGGATCTGGCAGGGTATTAGATATCAGACGGGAACAGGCTTTGCCGAGCGGCCGACGATTCCCGATACGCGGGTGCGCTCTGGCGGAACCCTGAAGGCGCGCAAGTAATGCAGAAATGCTTTCTACCCCGGGGTCGCCTAACACGTCATTCGAGCCGATCGGCTGCGCCGGCGGCTCAATTCCAGCGTTATTGAGTCGGGATTGCCGCCTACTGCGGGAAAGAGGAGCCACACGATGGGGTTTGGTATGGGAGGTACTATCTCGGAATCCATGGAGAAGGCACGGTGAATACGAGCATTGCTGATCTCGCACTGAGCCTGCGCGAGCGCGTCCGCGTTGTTATCGAGAGTGTGCGCTTCGAAAGGGCAATTACCACGCTGATCATCGCCAACTCCATCACGCTCGGGCTTGAAACCTCGCCTGCGGTCGTCGCACGCTTCGGCGCCTTGATGCACGTAATAGACCGCACGGTTCTTGGCGTCTTCGTGGTCGAGTTGCTGTCGCGTTTCTTCGTCTACCGCCGTCGTTTCTTCCGGGACCCGTGGCGCGTGTTCGATTTCCTGATCGTCGGGATTGCGCTCATGCCCGCGAGCGGGACGTTCAGCGTCTTGCGCGCCTTGCGCGTGTTGCGTGTGCTGCGGCTCGTATCACTGGTGCCCTCGATGCGCGGGGTGATCAACGCCCTGCTCACGGCATTGCCCGGGATGGCGTCGATCGTCTGCTTGATGGCACTCGTGCTTTACGTGTCGGCGGTGCTGGCCACGAACCTGTTCGGCAAAATCTCCCCAGAGTTCTTCGGCGATCTCGGCGCCTCGCTCTTCACCCTGTTCCAGATCATGACGGTCGAAGGCTGGCCCGACATCGCGCGCCCGGTCATGACGCAGTCGCCGTACGCCTGGATGTTCTTCGTCACCTACCTGCTGATCGCCACCTTCATGGTGTTGAACCTGTTCATCGCGGTAGTCGTCAATGCCATGCAGTCGCAGGTCACGGAAGACCTCAAGGGAGAGGGAGAAGCGCACACTCGGTTGATCCTCGACGAAGTGCGCGCGTTGCGGCGAGAGGTCGAGGCGCTGCGCGGGTCGTCCACAAGGTGATCTCAGGTGGATGGCGATCGACGGACCTGCTGTTGCCATCGCCGCCTGCCGCAGTATGGTACCAGGATCCTAGGGCGGTGCAGTCCATGAAAGCTGACACGATATCGGCTGACGGCGAACACTTATGAGGCCTCGGGGCGTCAACGCAAAAGGTAGGCCCTG
>JANOOP010000415.1:0-7368 GCA_031421415.1 Candidatus Eiseniibacteriota bacterium | reverse complement strand
GCCGCCCGCCTTCGAGATTCATCGCTGGTCGAACCGCTCCAGCGCGCCGCGCGAGATCCGCGGCCCGATCTCCGGTGGCGCGCCGCCTATGCGCTCGGGAAGATCGGCGACCGGCGGGGCGCGCCGGCGCTTCGCACGCTCTCCTTCGACAAGGACGCGATGGTTCGCGCCATGGCGGCCCGCGCGATCGGCGAAGTCGGCGACTCCAGCGCGGCGGCCCGGCTCGGCGGCCTCCTCCACGACGAGTCGTGGCGCGTGCGCGTGAACGCCGCCGCCTCGCTCGGAGCGCTCAAGATCGCCAGGGAGGTGCGCACGCTCCTTCCGTTTCTGAGCGATCGGCATCCGCACGTCCGCTGGCAGGCGGCGATCTCGCTGGGGCAGCTCCGCGATTCGCTCGCGGCGCCGGCGCTCCTAAAGGCGCTGGGCGATTCCTCGACCGGCGTCGTCCAGGCGGCGGCGATTTCACTCCTGAAAATCCAGGGCGATCGCGCCGTGCCCGCGATCGCGCCGGCGCTCGATCTCCTCCCCGCCTTCCTGCGCGGCGGAGTGGCGGAGGCGCTGGGAGACGTGGAGGGACCGGCGGCGCTGGAGCTGATGCTGGCCCGCGCCGTCCAGAGCAAGGACGTGGCGCAGGCGGCGGGCGCAGCCTCGGCGCTGGCGAAGCGCCCGGAAGCGCGCGACGCCTCTCTCCCGGTTCTCCGGCCGCTGCTGCAGGACAGCGACTTCAGCGTCGTCTGCTCCGCGGCCGAGGCGCTCGGCGCGCTCGGCGACACGGCGTCACTCCCCGCACTGGCAGGGCTCTTCGCACGGCGCTCCACGAACCAGGACGACGACGTCCGCGCCTCGGCCGCCACGGCGCTGGCCGCGCTCCAGTCGCCCGGCGCGCTGACGGCGCTCCGCGGGGCGCTCCGCGACTCCGATCGCCGCGTGCGCGAGATCGCTGTCCGTGCGCTCGGGCTCCCCGCCGACTCGATCGCGGAGGGGCTGTCGCCGCCGCTCAAGATGCGCGCCACCCCGGCCAGCGAAGGGCGGCGCCTCACGGCCGTCGTCACGACCGAACGCGGCGTCGTCACGATCTCGCTCGATCCGTCGGCGGCGCCGGAAAACGTGGAGAACTTCGCCTCGCTCGCGCGGGCCGGGTACTTCGACGGGATTCTCTTCCACCGTGTCGTACCCAATTTCGTCATCCAGGCAGGCTGTCCGCGCGGCGACGGCTGGGGGGGGCCCGGCTACGCCATCCCGTGCGAGTACAACGACCGTTCGTACGAAACCGGCACCGTCGGCATGGCGCTCTCGGGCAAGGACACGGGGGGAAGTCAGTGGTTCATCGCGCTCTCGCCGCAGCCGCGGCTGGAGGAGCGCTACACGGTGCTGGGGAAGGTGACGCAGGGGCTCGACGTGGTGGAGCGGATCATGCCGGGGGACCGGATCGTGAAGGTGGCGATCCGTTAGGAACGCCTAGACGATCGCCACCACCAGCCGCTCGAGCATCGACTTGAGCGGAGCGGCCGCGCCGGCCACGGCCTTCGTGACGTCGTCGTGTCGGAGCGGCGACGTGGAGCGTCCCGCCGCCCAGTTCGTGACGCACGAAATCGCGACGCAGGGGAGGCCGAGCGTGGAGGCCGCCGCCGCCTCCGCCCCGGTCGACATGCAGACCACGTCGGCGCCGAGCCGCTCCAGCATGTCGATTTCCGCCGGCGTTTCGTAGGAAGGACCGAGCATCACGCCGAGCACGCCCCGCTCCAGGCGAACCCCCGCCACGCCTGCCGCCCGAGCGGCCTTTCCCGACAGCTCGGCATCGTAGGTCGGGCGGCGCGTCAATCCGCGCCCCAACCCCGCGCTCGCGCCGCCGGCCCCCGCCCCGCCGGCCCCCGCGCCCAGCGCAAACCCCCCGGCCCCGCGGTCCGGCGAGCGCCACTGGAAGTTCACCTGATCCTCGATCAGGACGAGCGTGCCCGGCGACATGCAGGGCGCGATCCCTCCGGCGGCGTTCGTGAGCACGAGCGCCTTTGCGCCGAGCGCCGCGAGGAGCCGCGTCATCCGCGTCACCACTTCCGCCTCGTACCCCTCATAGAGGTGCGAGCGTCCCTGCGCCATCGCGACGGGACGCCCCGCCCACCTGCCGAGGAGGAGCCGGCCCGCGTGACCCGCCACCGAGGAGCGGGGAATCCCGGGGATGTCGGCGAAGGGGATCGCCGCTTCCCACGCGGTTCCCTCCGCCAGGACGCCGAGGCCGCTTCCGAGCACGAGGGCCGCGCGCGGGACGAGCGCGGTGCGCCGGCGAACGACCGCGAGCGCCTCATCGAGCGGGAAGGGATGGCTGGCCGGATCGGCGGCGACCGGCTGGTGGCGGCGCGCGGACATCGAGGGGCTCACAGCGTGTCGGGGTCGAGCCGCGACTGGCGCGTGGCCGAGAGGCGAAGCGAGCGGCGCGACAGGAAGACCAGGTAGAGAAGCGCGAGCAGGAACGGTGCGATCTCGAGCATCACCGCGGCGGGTCCGGACGCTCCCGCGTAGGGGCGGGCCGTCCGAAGCAGCGCGACGCCGGCCGCCAGGAGAAGCGCGGGGGCGAAGGCCCAGCGGCCCGCGATGGCGCAGGCGAGCGCCAGGAGGCCGAGCGCGACCGGGGGCGATGAGCCCGACTGGCGAAGCAGGAGCGCGGCGCCCGGCACGACCAACAGCGAGCCCGCCGCGACACCGATCAGACGCGTGCGCGTCGCGCTGGCTCCGGGGACTCGAAGGCTCGGCGTTTCCCCGAAGGCGCGGAGCCGAAGGCCGAAGGGGGTCCGCCAGTAGATCCACGACGCGAGCGCCACCAGAAGTGGTGCCGCCACGAGCCACGGACTTCCGATCAGATCCTCCGCGTAGGTGCCGTCGAAGATGGTGCCGCGAACGAGGCCCGGCGGAGGCTGCTCGGTCAGGAGCGCGTGGGAGCCGGTGCGCGTCAGGAGCCCCAGGCCGCAGGCGGAGACGAGGCTGGCGGCGAACGATCCGATGGCCGGGTCCGTCCGCAGAGACAACAAGATTGACCCGGTCGCCAGGGCGAAGAGCACGGCGGCGGCGGCGGCCACGCCGGACGCGGCCGCATAGGAAGCGGTGGCGTCGTAGCCGGCGATGAATCCGATCATCGCCGCGGCGACGGTCCCCTCCACGCCGAGTCCCGTGAAGCCGGCGCGCTCCCAGTACAGGCAACCGACGACGAAGAGCGCGAGCGCGCCCCATTCGATCGGGAAGCGCAGGAGCGGAATCCAGTCCATGCGCGCCGCGGTCAGCGCTTCTCGGCGAGAAGCGCCCGGATCTTGGTCCTCAGGAGGTCGATGGCGACCACGTTGTAGCCGCCCTCCGGGATGACCAGGTCGGCATACCGCTTGGAAGGCTCCACGAACTGGAGGTGCATCGGGCGAACGCTCGATTCGTACTGGCGGATGATCGAGTCGAGGGTCCGGCCGCGCTCGGTGAGATCGCGCTTGAGGCGCCGGATGAAGCGGATGTCGGGATCGGCGTCCACGTAGAGCTTGATGTCCATGAGCTGGCGGATCGCCGGATCGTCCAAAATCAGGAGGCCGTCGAGAATGATGATCGGCCGCGCCTTCACCCGGAGCGGTTCGTGGAGCCGCGTATGAGTCCGCATGTCGTAGACCGGCATGTCGATGTCGCCGCCGTTCAGGAGCGTCTCGACGTGTTGCCGCAGGAGTTCGCGATCGAAGGCGTCGGGGTGGTCGAAGTTGTGGATCTCCCGCTCGCCGAGCGGAATGTTCATCAGATCTCGGTAGTAGGAGTCCTGCTCCAGCAAGAGGACCTTGTCGTGCCCCAGGTCCTCCGCGATCGACTGCGCCACGAGCGTCTTGCCGGCCCCCGTCCCGCCCGCGATCCCGATGAGGATGCCGCGTCCGCGACCCGGCATGAACTAGGCGACCTCTTCGTGATGGCCCGGCTCCGCCTCGATTTCGGCGGGGCTGAGCGCGGCGATGTAGGGGAGGTGGCGGAAGCGCTCGGCGAAGTCGAGCCCGTAGCCGACGAGGAAGCGGTCGGGGACCGCGAAGCCGACGTAGTCGAGCGGGACGGCCCGCTCGCGGCGCTCCGACTTGTCGAGGAGGGCCGCGATCCGGAGCGACCGGGGCGCCCGCGACAGAAGCGTCTCGCGAAGGAAATGGAGCGTGTGCCCGCTGTCGACGATGTCCTCCACGAGGATCACGTCGCGGCCCGCGATGGCCTTTTCGAGGTCTTTCACGAGCCGGGGATTGCGGCTCGATTCGGAGGCGGCGCCGTAGGAGGAGACGCTCACGAAATCTAGTTCGTGCGGGATGGCGATCGCCTGCATCAGATCAGAGACGAAACAAATGCATCCGTTCAACACCCCGACCAGGAGAGGGGTGCTGTCGGGGTAGTCGCGAGCGATCTGATTTCCAAGCTCGCAGACGCGGCGTCGTATATCCGCCGATGCGATCAGGACTTCCATGAGGCGCGGCACCTCCAGACGGGTCGTTTCGGGCACTTTAGCACCCCCTCGGGGGGGTGTCAAATCAGGCGCAAGTTCCTCGGAGATGGGCCGATAAATGCCAAGACGATTTGCACGGACCACACGTGGCGGGGAGGGACGATCGTGGCGGCAACGACGACTGCTATGGAGCGCCGGGGAGGGCAGCGACGGGGGACCGATCGCCGGGCGGCCAGCCGGCTGGAGCGGCGGATGTTCTTCCTGCTCTGGGGGGTTGGAATCCTGAACTTCACCGACGCCGCCCAGACCATCTACCTCTTGAACGTGAAATTCATGATCGAGGCGAACCGCTTCATGGCGCTACTCCTCGACCATTCTCCCTACGTCTTCTGGATGTACAAGACGCTCGTGCCGACGCTCGGTTGCGTCCTTCTCTGGCGCTTCCGCAAGAAGGTGAAGTGGCTCCCAGGGGCCGTCATCACGGTCTTCGCCGTCTACCTGACGGTCGTGATTCGCAGTTTCCTCTACATGATGCTTCCGGCCATTCCGCCGGCCTGAGGAGGACCCGGGCATGGGCGAGCAATACCTGAGACTGGCCTCTCTCGCGGGCGATGGCGTCGGTGGCCCCCCGGTGGGGCCGGCGACGCGCGAGGACGTCGGCTATTTCTTCATCAACTCGTTCCTCCTCTCGCGCATCGACTCCGACATGCCTTCCGATCTGAAGGAGTACGACGAGGACGTGAACGTCTACACGGCATCGCTCCTGGCCGGCATCGTCACGGGCCGGGAGGACCTCCTGCGCGCCGACCTGGTATCGCCGCGCGACACCGACGTTTTCGCTCGCGTCCAGGAGAGCAAGGACCAGCGCCACCGCTATCGCGTCTACAAGGCGAACGCCGATTTCATCTACGTGTCGCTCGGGATCTTCAGCGGCGGCGCGCCTCCCCGAAGTCCCGTCGCCGAGGATCTGGAGGAGCGCGAGCAGCAGCTGACGTGCCGCGGGAAGTCGTACTACCACTTCGCCGCCGCCTACGCCGAGCGGCTCTACGGAAGCCGCGCGGGCGTGCCCGAAGTGATGGGGAAGCTCTCGCGGAACTTCGAGTGCTACACCAAGGTGATGGCGTGGATGAGCGGCGAGTACCTCCATCTCCTGCGGAGAATCAGCGACGGCGAGGTCTATCACTTGTCGCGGGACGTGCAGAGCCGGTTCGAGGTCTCGCACAAGTCGCACGTCTGGGACGAGCTTCTCGATTCCTACGTCACCTGGCAGAAGACGCACGCCGTGGAGGCGCGGCGCCGTCTCCACCGCGCCGCTCGCGAACTGCGAAAGCTCGATCCCGAGTTCTCGTTCCGCGCGTTCCGCCAGCGCGGGAACAACCCGCGACCCTCCGTTTGACGGCTCGGCGGCCGCTGCCGTAGGCTCCTGGCTCATGTCTTCCCCTCCGCTCGGTATCGGACTTCTAGGTTGCGGTGTCGTCGGTAGCGGCCTCCTGGGGCTTCTGGGGGCGCGGGAGCGCGCTGTCGCCGAGGCGGCCGGCGGACCGCTCCGTGTCACCCGCCTCGCGGTCCGCGAACCCGGCAAGCGGCGCGACCTCGACCTCGGGAAGATCGTCCTCGTCGACGATCCCATGACGGTCGCGAACGCCGACGACGTCGACATCGTCGTCGAGCTCATGGGCGGGCTCGATCCCGCCTATCCCGCCGTGCGGCGCGCGCTGGAGCGGGGTCTTCCGGTCGTCACCGCCAACAAGCAGCTGATCTCGGTCCACGGGCCGGAGCTGGAGGCGCTGGCCGCCCGAAGCGGCGCCACGCTCCGGTACGAGGCGTCGGTGGCAGGCGTGATTCCCGTGCTGCAGTCGCTCGACCAGGGGCTTCGGACCGAGCGTTTCTCGCTCCTCGTCGGGATCCTGAACGGCACGACGAATTTCATCCTCTCGACGATGGAGCGGGAGGGGCGCGATTTTTCGGAAGCGCTCGACGCCGCCCGCGCGCTCGGTTTCGCCGAGGCCGATCCCTCGCTCGATCTCTCGGGCGCCGACACGGCGCAGAAGCTGACCCTCCTGGCGCGCCGCGCGTTCCGCACCGAGGTGCCGCACGGTTCCATTCCGACCGAGGGGATCGTCGGCATGGAACTGGAAGACCTGCGCCAGGCCGATCGCTTCGGCTACGTCGTAAAGCTCCTCGGCATCGGCCAGCGAACGCCCGAGGGGCTCGACCTCCGCGTCCACCCGGCCTTCATTCCCCGCCGCTACCTTCTCGCCGCGGTGCGGGACGAGTTCAACGGCGTCTACCTTCGAGGCGAGGCGTCGGGCTCGATGCTCCTCTATGGAAAGGGGGCGGGGGCGCTCCCGACCGCGCAGGCGGTCTTGGGCGATCTGATCGCGATCGCGCGGGAGCGGCGGCTCCGCGGAGGAGCGGCGCCGCCGCCGCAACCGCCGCCGCCTGCACCCGATCCCGAAGCAAGGCTCCCGCTCGACGAGGTTCGCACCAAGTACTACGTCCGCCTCCTGGTGGACGACAAGCCGGGCGTGCTGGCCCAGATCGCGCAGCGGCTGGGCGGCGCGCGCGTGAGCGTGGCGCAGATGTTCCAGGAGCCCGGCGCGCGAGGCGAGGCGTCGATCACGCTTCTCACGCACGAGGCTCGCGATCGAGACCTGCGCGACGCCATCGCGACGATCGGGTCGCTGGCCACGGTTCGCCGCGCGCCGCGCGCCATCCGGATCTTCGATCGATGACGATGCGTCCGTGGCGCGGCATCTGCCGGGAGTTCCGGGAGATCCTGCCGCCGATTCCCGACGACGCGGTGGTGACGCTGCTGGAGGGGAACACGCCGCTCGTCGCCGCGCCGCGTCTCGCCGCGCGGATCGCCCCGGGCCTCTTGCTCCATCTCAAGGTCGAGGGGGCGAATCCCACCGGCTCGTTCAAGGACC
>JANOOP010000414.1:0-1806 GCA_031421415.1 Candidatus Eiseniibacteriota bacterium | reverse complement strand
TGCTCGGCGGTGCCGAAGAGGAGCGTGGAGATCGGGCCCGCGAAGACGACGAAGAGAAGGGACGCGGGGATCACCGCGGCGGCCACGAGCGAGAAGGCGGTCCACGTGACCGCGCGGGCGCCCGCCTCGTCGCGCGCGCCCAGCGCCGCGCCGACCGCGCGCGTCACCGGAAGCCCGAGCCCGAGCCCGACGATGGTGCCGACCCAGACCTGGGCCGAGACGACCTGCGCGACGACGCCAATGCCGGCCGTCTCGAGGTGAAGCGCGATCCACTTGTTTCGAAGCGCGCCGGCGACCGCGCTCACCACCGTGCCCGCCGACCCCGCGGCGAATCGGACGGTGCGGTCCCACCAGAGGCGTGCGTGCGCGTGGAGCATGCACCGCGAGTCTCCGGCGGGGGCGCGCGGGTGTCAATCCCGCATGTGGTATCGTGTCGCGACATGACGCGCGAATACGTCCCCGCCGACGCGGCCGCCCGTACTCCGGGAGCGCCGCTCCTCAGCGTGCTCCTCACGGTCCGGAACGGGGCCCGCTTCCTGCCGGAGGCCCTCCGCAGCCTCGACCGTCAAACGTACGCGCCGGTCGAGTTGGTGGCGGTGGACGACGGCTCCGTGGACGAAAGCGGCGCGCTCCTCGACGAATTCGCCGCGTCTCGGCCGAGCGTGCGCGTGCTGCGCGCCGGCGGCGTCGGACCGGCCGGCGCCCGGGCGCTGGCGTTCGCGTCATCCCGTGGCGACGTGATCGCCGTGCACGACGCGGACGACGAGTCGCGACCCGATCGGTTCGAGATCCAGATGCGGCACTTCCGGGAGCATCCCGAGGTCGGGGTGCTCGGCTCGTGCGCCGACGTGATCGACGAGCGGGGCGCGCGCCTCGCGGCCTATCCCGTGCCTCTCGGCGATGGCGCCATCCGACGCCTTCTGCGCCGGGCGCCGCCGTTCGTCCACGGCTCCGTGGCGATTCGACGCGACGTCTACGAGGCGGCCGGCGGCTACCGCGCGCCGTTCCGCTACGCGGAGGATTACGACCTCTGGCTCCGGATCCCGTCCGACGTCCGGCTCGAGAACCTGCCCGCGGCGCTCTATCGCTGGCGACTTCACGGCCAGAACACGTTCTCGCTGGAGCGCGACCGTCACCTCTTTTTCGCGGCGGCGGCCAGGGAGTTCGCGGCGGAGCGGGCGTTGCGTGGCGGCGATTCCGTCGCGCTCCTCGACGCGACGACCGACGCGTGCGCGTTCCTCGAAGCCTACGACCGTGCCGACCGCGTGCGGCTGCGCTGGGGCGAAGCGCTCGTCCGCGAGGGGCGCACGGCGGAGGCTCGGGAACGCTTCGGCGCCGCCCTGCGCGCGCCGCGTTCCTTCGCGGAAGCGGCCTGGTGGTGGGCGCTCTCCTGGCCGGTGGGTCTCCTGCCGCGCGCACGCCACGCCCGGCGGGATCGCGCCCACGCGCCCTCCCGCACGGGGCTCGACGCGTGAGGGTCCTCGTCGTCGCCGGCCTCGACCTCTCGCTTCCCGGCGGCGTCGAGACCCACCTGCGCGAGCTGACGCGCGAGTTGCTCGAGCGGGGCCACGACGTGTCCGTCTACGGGCGCTGGTCGGGGCGGGAGGCGGCCCCGCCCCCGCCGCTCGTGGAGCGCGTCGATCCCGCGCGCTACGACGTCGTCCATCACCACGGAGGGCGGTGGGACCGGTCGTGGGACGCCGGCAACCGCTATCTCCGAACGTTTCATTTCTCCGTCGCCGGAAAGATGAGCGCCTACCTTCGACTGGGGCGCTTTCGCACGCTCTTGAACCCGGGGAACTACCG
>JANOOP010000413.1:0-1646 GCA_031421415.1 Candidatus Eiseniibacteriota bacterium | reverse complement strand
GAACGACCGATGCCGCCACGCCGGGCGCGGCGATCAGGTCGAGGTAGTCCGCGTCGTACGTTCCGTCGCTGAGGAAGCGAAGCGTCCGGAGTGTCAGGGCGCCGCGCCAGCGCTCCCGCGCGACCTGCAGGGGGACGAGCGCCAGAAGCGATCCGCCGCGTCGGACTGTCACGACCGCACCCCGCCGGCCGGCGCCGTTGGCGGCCCACCACGACTCCTTCCACTCGGGCGTGAGGAAGATGGTGTCCCCCTCGCACGTCGCGAGGAGCTCGCGCCAAGCATCTCCGAGCGAGGCGAACGCGCCCGGAAGGTCGACGGTGTCGAACCGGAGTGGCGCCGTCACGAGCGCTGCGGGGCTCCATCGCCGGGGTCGGAGACCCGGCGGAGCCAGAGTTCCAGGATCATCAGATTCCAAAGAATCGTGCCGTAGAAAGGCGTGGTGTCGGCGGCGTGGCGGCGCACCAGCTCCTCGAGTCCGGCCCGCGTGAAGAATCCGCGGGCGACGGCGCGAGACCCGAGCACGAGGTCGCGCATCCGATCGTGAAGCTCCGGATCGGTGCGGAGCCATCCCGAGATCGGCAGGCCGAAGCCATGTTTCTTCTTCGCCAGCGTCTCCGGGGGGAGGAGGTCGGCGTAGGTCTCCTTGAAGAAGGTCCGCAACTCCTCGCCGCGCATCTTCAGCCCGGCCGGAACGCGCTCCGCCGCGTGCACCACGCGTTCGTCCAGGAAGGGAAAGCGGACCGCCACGCCCGCCTGCTCGCACATGCGGGAGACCTTGAAGACGTCGTTGTCGCTGATCGTGATCTTCATGTCGAGATAGAGATGGCGGTCGAGATTCGTCGTGGCCCTGGCGTGGTCGTAATGCTGGAGGGTCATCGAATAGGGACGGTACGCCCCGGCCGCGGCCAGGACTCCGGGCTCCAGGATCTCCGCGGGCGCTACCAGGTACCAGAATCCGTACGAGGTCATCCGTTCGCCCGGCGGCAGGCTGGCGCGCGCGACGTACTTCTTCGCCTTCGCCAGGATGGGAATCGGCAGCAGGGTCCCCGCCAGGCGAACCGCCGGCGTGAAGACGCCGCGCCGAAACCACGCCGGAAGTCGGTCGTAGCGCGCGAAGACCTTGCTGGTGGCGTAACGCTCGTTCCCCGCGAAGAGCTCGTCGCCGCCGTCTCCGGCGTAGAGCGCGCGGACGCCAAGGTCGTGGGCCACCTTGGCGCAGTAGTAGGTCGGAATGGCGGACGCGTTCGCGAACGGCTCGTCGAACGCGTCGGCGACCCGATCCATCGCGTGCAGGGTATCGGCCGGCGTGACGATGTACTCGGTGTGCTTCGTGTGGAACGCTTCGGCCACGATGCGCGCGAACGCGAGTTCGTTGAATCGCTCCTCCCCGAACCCGATGGAGAAGGTCCGGACCGGCCGGCCCGTGATGCGCGTCAGGAGCCCGGTCACCGCGGAGGAGTCGACGCCGCCGCTGAGGAACGCGCCGTACGGATCCCCTTCGCCGCCGTCGTCCGCGACTCGGTCGCGGATCGCCGCCTCCAGGGCGCCCCGGGTTTCGGCGCGCAGTGCGTCCACGGAATCCTCCGACGGATGCGTGAAATCGACGTCCCAGTAGGCCCGCCGCGTCACCTTGCCGTCCTGGACGG
>JANOOP010000412.1:0-2971 GCA_031421415.1 Candidatus Eiseniibacteriota bacterium | reverse complement strand
CTCGCCGCGCGCGGTCCACTCGGCGGGAGAGGGCGGCTCGGGCGCGGCGGGAATGCCGCCGTGATGCTCCAGGAGCGGCTTCGCGGCAAGAAACGCCTCGATGGCGCGCGGGAAGCCGACGAAGAGATACGACTGCAAGATCGTCTCGTAGACGGCGCTTGCGGAGAGTCCGGCGGCCAGCGCCGCCGCAGCCTCGCGGGCCACGTCCTCGGGCTCGTTCGCCGCGATGGCGGCGGAGAGCCTGGCGATGGCGCGCCCCCTTGCTTCGCTCACGGGGCCAGGGCCTCCGCGATCTTTGGAAGGCTCACGTCGAAACGATAGGATATCCCCATGTGCCCGTCCTCGAACTCCTGGTACTCGTGCGCGATTCCGAGCGCCTTGAGCTTGGCGGTCATCTGCCGCGCGCCCAGTTCCAGGTAGAACTCGTCGTCCGTGCCGCAGTCGAGGAAGAGTAGCCGGCAGCGGCGCAGATTCTCCGCGTAGTGCTCGACCATCCGGAGCGGATCGTGCTCCATCCATCGCGCCAGCACCTCGGGACGCGCGGCGCCGGTCTCGAGGTCGAACGGGAGATCGGCGTAGGCCGGAGGCGCGTTCGGATTCGGCGAGTAGCAGGCCGCCATGGCCAGGACGTCGAGCGGCGCGTGGTCGTCGTCCCGCATCCGGAGCGCCGCGTGGAACTTCTCGTACCACGCCGCGACGCCGCCCGCGGTTCGGATTCGCCGCAGCGCCGGGCCGAACTCGCGCGCGTAGATGAACTCGAAGAACATGTCGCCGCTGTGGCAGGCGATCGCTCCGAACGTCTCGGGGTGCTTCATGCCGAGCGTGATCGCGCCGTAGCCGCCGCTCGATCTCCCCATCACGCCGCGATGGCGGGGGCCGGGGAGCGTGCGGAATCGGGCGTCCACGGCAGAGACTAACTCCTCGATCACGTAGTCCTCGTAGCGCCCCTGCCCCTCCGAGTTCACGTACTGGCTCCCGCCGAGATGGGTGAAGCAGTCGGGGAGCGCCAGGATCATCGGGCGGCACTTGCCGGAGGCGATCAGAGCGTCCATCCGGTCGTTCAGCGCCGGGGCCCAGGCGCCGTCGTTCAGGAGCTGGCGGCCGCGGCCCGTGAATCCCGAGAGCACCCAGACGACCGGGTAGCGCTCGTTCCCCTCCTCGTAGCCGGGCGGCAGATAGACGTGGAGATCGCGGACGTGAGGGTCGCCGGGGAGATTTCCGCGCAGGACCTGGCTCTCGATGGGGAATGCTTGAACGGTACCGCGACGATCACGCATCCTCGCAGGCTATGGGTCTCGAGCAGGCGTGTCAATTGGCGGTCGGGGCGGGGACAGGCTTCACCGCGCTTGCCGCGCTCCTCTGGCTCGGCCTCGCGCTCCCGATGGCCTGGGGGCAGCGGAGCATCCGCGGCCTCGCCTCCGCACCCGAGCGCGCCGACGCCGAGCTTCCGCCGGTCACGATCGTCTCCGCCGCGCGCGACGAGGCGGCCCGCGTGGAGCACGCCGCCGGTTCGCTCCTGGCGCAGGACTATCCCGGGCTCGAGATCGTCCTAGTCGACGACCGCTCCACCGACGAAACCGGCGCGATCCTCGACCGCCTGGCGGCGTCGGATGTGCGCCTCCACGCGCTCCACGTGGCGTCGCTCCCCGAGGGATGGCTGGGAAAGTGCCACGCGCTCGCCCGTGGCGCCGAGATGGCGCGAGGGGAGTGGCTCCTCTTCACCGACGGCGACGTCTGGATGAAGCCGGACGCGGTGCGGCACGCCGTCTCGTTGGCGATGGACCTCGGCGCCGACCACCTGGCGGTGGGCGCCGACCTGGAAGTCCACACGCTCGGAGAGCGGATCTTCATCGCCTACTTCAGCGCGCTCTTCTACGCGAGCCAGAGACCATGGGACGCCCCCAACCCGAAATCGAAGGCGCACGTCGGAATCGGCGCGTTCAATCTGGTTCGCCGCGACGTCTACGACCGCGCGGGCGGGCACACGCGACTGCGGATGGAGGTGCTCGACGACATGGCGCTCGGACTGATCGTGAAGGAGGCGGGCGGGAAGTCCTGGTTCGCGCTTCACGACGACTTCGTCCGCGTCCGCTGGCACGAAGGGGTGCGCGGCCTCATCCGGGGCGTGGAGAAGAACTCGTTCGCGGCGCTTCGCTATCGCGTGGTGGAGACGACGGTATCGGTGATCTTCCAGTTCTTCGGCACGATGGCGCCGGCGTTCGGGTGGTTGCTTCCCGGGATCTGGCCGAAGGTGTTCGCCATCGCGGGATGGTTCGGAATCTGGCTTCTCTACAGGGCGATCGGGAGAAACCTGCGGCTCCGATGGTGGGACTTCCTGACCGCCCCGATCGGCGCCGCGCTCTTCTCGTATGCCATCTTGAGATCGATGGTCCTCACGCTGAGCCGGCGCGGCGTGATCTGGCGGGAGACGCACTACGGGATCGAGGAGTTGAGGAAGGGGCGGGTACGGTAGGGAGGTACCCGCCACGGTCCATGGACTGTGTGACTTTAGGCCCAAATCGTACTGCTGGGATGCCGGTTGCGAGACCAAAGCCATGAGTTTGGCGTTGCGTGAGAGCTTTGCTGCCCAGCGTTCGCCCTGTGGAGGAAAGACGCACTTTCGGATCGCTCGGACCCCGCAACTCCGTCACCGGAATCGGTTTGTGGTTAGAGACGGCGATTGCGGACAACGGGGCAACTTTCGGAGTACTGCGGCGACCTCGGGACTGATCCTGAGTGACCGCTACGCCTGCACTGCTGGCCGATGTCAACCTGATACAGTAGTGGTGGTGCGGTCAGGCGCGGCCTCCGAAAGGAGCGCGTGTTCACGCTTCTGGGGGAAGTGGAGGAGCGTTCGGCGACTCCAATTGCTCCGCTTGCTTGAGGACCAATGAATCGTTCCACATGGCCAGCACTTGCTGAACGGTAACACTGTTCGTCCGCAGAGGCATGATCTGATCGCCGGCGGGAC
>JANOOP010000411.1:0-10664 GCA_031421415.1 Candidatus Eiseniibacteriota bacterium | reverse complement strand
ATTTGAAGCTGTCCGGATCTCCGGCCTGACGTACGACGTCTCGATCGATCGAGAGACGGATGAACGCCCCGATCCTCTCCCACCGGAGGAGCGCCCCTACCGCTTCGGCGACCCGATCGTCGTCGATCGTTCCATCGTGCTGCGGATGAGGGTCACCCCCCGCCGAATCGAAATCCCCGGCCCGGAGGTTCCGGAGTACCTCTGGGTTAGGGCCAGCCGGACACCATTGCCGGCCTCTCAAGAAGTCGCCCCTCTCGGCCGATAGGAGTACCAGCCGGCGGATCGCGAACACGGGGCCACCCCGTGCCGCCCGGCCCCGGCGCCGGAGATCGAGTCTCATGGATTGCAGCGAAGCGAAACCACAGTTGACCGCTCTGGTCTCGGGACGCGTCAGCCCCGACGACGAGGCGGAGCTTCGGGCGCACCTCGAGATGTGCGAGGCGTGCTCGCTCGAGGTGGAACTCTTCCAGGGGAGGAGCGCGCCGTCGCCGGTCGCACCCGGACCGGAGCCCGAACCGCTCCTGGACGTGGCGCCCCTCGCTCCTCCGCATTCGGACTGGACGGTGGAGAAGATCTTCAGCGACGGTGGCGCTTCCAGCGCCGCGCCGCTGGGAGACGCCGTGTCGGCACCTGCCGAGCCGGGCGCGCATCCGTCCCTACTCTTCGCGGCGGAGGATCCGACGGCGATCCCCGGGATTCCGGCGGAGCCGGTCCCGCTCATGCCGAATTCCACGGCGAAGCCTCCACCGGAAGCGTGGGATTTCGAGCCGGCCGATGCTGCCCGGGACGCGACGCCTCCCGAGGAGAGTCTCCTCTTCGCGGAGCAGGCCCTCAATCGCCGCATCGACGATCCAAGCCGCAAGGGAGCTGCGATTCGAGCGATCCTCTGGGGCGGAAGCGCGGTCGCGGGTGTGGCGCTTCTCGGTGTATCGCTCTGGATGGCGATGGCCGTGCCCCAGGCGCCGCTCCGGGAGATCGCGGCCAGAGTGAAGAACTCCGCCGCGCTCACGAGCGAGGCGAAGCCAGTGGGTGAACTTTCGGAGAAGTCTGTGGCGCCCCCCTCGGCCTCCTCCGCGACCAACCCGGAGACCGGCGTGCCCGCGGCGAGCGCTCCTCCCGCTCCGACCCTGCCGGCCTCGAGCACGGCTGCGCCTGTCCCGATCAAGTCGAGCTTTGCACCGAAGTCTCTTCCGGCCGCACCTCCGAGCGCTCCGGCGGGAGCGAAGGCATCGGCACCGAAGCCCGCGCTGCCGCCGATCTCGAAGAGGGGTGACGGGACGGCGCCGGCGGCTGTCGTGAGATCGGGTGCGACCTCGGTGGCGACGAAGGAGCCGCAACCGGCGGCGCGCGCGAAGCAGGACGACGACGACATGTGGCCGACGGACGATCCCGTTCATGCGACGCCGGCGGCGCCGAAGAGCGCCACGCCGTCGAAGCAGGCGGCCGCCTCCGCGCCGGAAACGCAGGGGCATGTTCCCGCGCCCCAGCCGGCGACGCCGGCCGCGGCCGAGACTCCGCGCGTCGACTTGAAACCGATCGATCGCATCCACGCCGCCACCGATCAGGCGGCGAAGGATCAGGACCTTCTCGCGCTCCGCCAGCTCAAGACGACCTGGAAGCACCTCCTTCGCACCGTCGTCGGCCCCGATCGCTCGCGCACCAAGCGCGAACTCGCCGACTGCCTCTGGGCCATCCAGACGCTGAGCGGGCGAGACGCCGAACAGCGCGAGACGCTCCTCGCCTATCGCGACTATCTGTTGAGCGCCCCGGCCGGTGGCGCCGACGCGCGCAGCGCCGCGCGACTCCGCGAACTCGAAGACGCGATCAGCGAGCGGCGCTGAGCGGCCGGCGCCGAGCGGGCCGGCACGCGGCGGCGTCCCACACGCGGCGTCCCACGCACGACGTTGACGCGCCGACGGCCCGTCCGTAGGCTCCCCTCGTGACCCCACCGACCTCGCCCCCATCCGGCGGTCCGTCGCGCCGCGAAGGCGGACCGACGCCGCCGATCTGGACCTGGCGGCCGTCGTGGCTTCCCGCGGGACGCGCCCGCTGGTTCCTCTTCCTCCTTCTCCTCGTCGTGGGATTCCTCGGCTACGACTGGATCCGGCTCTCCGCCATCGGGTCGAATCGCTACGCGGGGAAGGGATGGAAATTCCCGACGCGCGTCTACGCCGACTGGCGGGAGTGGAAGATCGGGGACCGGGTGGCGGAGGACGATCTGCGCGACGCGCTGGAACGCGCGCGATACCGGCGCGTCTGGAAGAAGCCGGCCGCGCCGGGCGAGTACCGCGTTCGCGGCGCGACCTACGACCTGCGCCTCCGGCCCTTCGTCTTCCCCGAGCACGTGGAACGGGGCGGGGAAGTTTCCGCCACGATCGGGGGCGGAACGCTCTCGACCCTGACCGAAGGGTTCGAGGATTCTCGTCCCCGCGGAATCCTCCGCGTTGAGCCGGAACTCCTGGCCGAGTTCTCGGATCTCGAGCGCGAGCGGCGCTCCTTCGTTCCGCTGAACGAGATTCCGCGGCACGTCGTCCAGGCGGTCGTGGCGAGCGAGGACCGGCGCTTCTTCCGGCACTACGGGATCGATCTCCTCGGCCTCGGGCGCGCTACCATGCGAAACGTCCGCGCGGGCGGGGTCGTCGAAGGAGGGAGCACGCTCTCCCAGCAGCTCGCGAAGAACCTCTTTCTCTCGCGGGAGCGAAACGTCTTCCGCAAATTACACGAAGCCCTCCTCGCCGTGATGCTCGAGCTTCGCTATTCCAAGGAGGAGATCCTCGAGTTCTACCTGAACCAGATCTATCTCGGGCAGCGCGGCTCGTGGAGCCTCTGCGGCGTGGAGGAGGCGGCGCTCTTCTACTTCAACAAGCACGCGCGGGAGCTGACCGTTCCGGAGGGGGCGCTCCTCGCGGGAATCATCCCGGCGCCGAACCGGCTTTCTCCCTACCGCGATCCCGAAGTCGCCATCGAGCGGCGAAACGAAGTTCTCTCCGACATGGTCGACTGCGGCTGGCTGGGGAAGGACGAGGCGAAGAAGTTCCGGCGCCAGCCGATGCGGTTCGCGCCCAGCCCGCCGCCGACCACGAGGGCGCCCTATTTCATCGACTACGTGCGGGAGGCGCTCTCGCGCGATATCGCCGAGGCCGACCTGAACTCGCGGGGGTTCTCCATCTTCACCACGCTCGACTCGCGCATGCAGGGAACCGCCGAGCGGCTCGTCCGCGACGGCGCCCGCGAGGCCGACTGGCGCTCGCCCATCGGTGGCTCGGAGCGGCATCCGGCGCAGGCGTCGCTCTTCGCCATGGAGCCGGCCACCGGCTACGTGCGCGCGATGGTGGGAGGCCGGAATTACGCCGAGAGTTCCTACAACCGGGCCGTCGATTCCCGCCGCCAGCCCGGATCGGCGTTCAAGCCGTTCGTCTATCTCGCCGCGCTCGACACGCCCTTTCAGGGCAGGCGGCCGGTGCTGACGGCGGCGACCCTCCTGGAAGATCTCCCCGACACGTTCATGACGGATGTCGGTCCCTGGGCGCCCCGGAATTTCGAAGAGGTCTACGAAGGGCGCGTGACCGCGGCCCGCGCGCTCGCGCGTTCGCTCAACGTGGCGACCGTTCACCTGGAGCTCGAGGTCGGAATCCCGAAGGTGATCCAGATGGCGAAGACGCTTGGGGTCGAGAGCCGGCTTCGGAACGTCCCCTCCCTGGCGCTGGGGGCCTGCGAGGTCTCCGTGCTCGAGATGACGCGCGCCTACGCCGCCCTCGCCAATGGCGGGACGATGGCAACGCCGATTGCCGTGCGCGCCGTTCTCGACCGGGGCGGAAACGTCCGGTGGTCGCCGAAGCGCGAGCAGAAGCGGGTGCTGCGCGCCGAGACCGCGTACATGGGGACCGTGCTTCTCCAGGGGCCGGTCATCTACGGTACCGCGGCGGGAATCCGGAGCCAGTTCGGATTCGTCCGCCCCGCCGCCGGGAAGACCGGCACCACCAGCGACGAGAACGACGCCTGGTTCATCGGCTACACCCCGCAGCTGGCCTGCGGCGTCTGGGTCGGATGCGACAAGGGGCGCCGTCTCGGCCTGACCGGAACGCAGGCGGCCGTCCCGATCTGGGCGCGGTTCATGGACGCGGCGCATCGCGGAAAGGTCGTGGCCGACTTCGAGGCGCCGCCCGGCATTGTGGAAGTCTGGATCGACGCGGAGACCGGCTATCGCGCGGGGGCGGAGTGCCCGCGCGTCATGCGCGCCGCGTTCGTTCCGAAGAGCGAGCCGAGGCAGGTCTGCGGCGTGTTTCATCCGCCGGCCTGGATGGACAGCACCGGAGCCGGCATGTGGGGCGAGGACGTGCAGGAGGGCGCGCCGCCGGAGAGCGAGGAACCGGAGCCGCAGCCGCAGGAGAAGGCGGCGCCGGAGCCCGAGGCGGGCGAGGAAGAGACGAAGCTCTAGGACGGCGAGGGTCGCGGCCGGCTCGACGCGCGAAGGCCGCCGGGAAGTCGAAGCGCGCGCTAGACGCGTCCCTCGAGAAACTCTTGGATGTGGAAGACGGAGCGGAACGGAACCCCGCGAGAACCGAACTCCTCGGGTCCGCCCTCGCCGCGGTCGACCACGCAGGCGACCAGGAGCACTTCCGCGCCCGCTTCGCGCACCGCCACGAAGGCCTGGAGCGCGGAGCCGCCCTTCGTGATGACGTCGTCCACGATCGCGACCTTCATTCCCTCGCGGAACGGTCCCTCGACGCGACGCGACGCGCCGTGGCCCTTCGCTTCCTTCCGGACGATGAAGCCCGACATCGGCGTGCCGTGGAGCTGGCTCCAGAGCGCGACGGCGCCCGCGATCGGATCGGCGCCCAGGGTCAATCCTCCGACTCCCTCCACGCCCGCTTCCTTCAAGAGGGGATAGAGGAACTTGGCGATGAGGAGGGAGCCCTCCGGATGAAGGCTGGTCTGCCGGACGTCGATGTAGTACTTGCTCTTCGCGCCCGACGACAGCGTGAAGTCGCCGAAGCGGAGCGAGCGTTCCAGAAGCAGGTCGAAAAGGCGCTTCCGGTCATCCGCGGTGGGTGCGCCGAGCGCGGCGGCGCCGATCAACGAGACGGTCGTGATCATGCCGCGTTTTTACCACAACACCCGGACGCGTGGGGCGGGAAAATGCGCGCGCCTTCGGCCGCCGATCGAGTAGACTGCATCTCGGTGCCCGCCCCGACCGGGCCGGGCCCTCCACGACCATGAGCGTCGACTTCATCCACCTGCACAACCACAGCGATTATTCGCTGCTCGACGGCGCGTGCCGCATCGATCGACTCGTCGCGCGCGCGAAGGGCTTCGGTATGCCCGCGCTCGCGATCACCGACCACGGCAACATGTTCGGGGCGGTCGAGTTCTACGGCGCCGCCAAGGCGGCCGACATCAAGCCGATCATCGGCTGCGAGGTCTACGTTTCCCACGGCGCGCGCGGCGAGAAGGCGCGCACCGCCGACGGCAAGGGGGCCTACGACCACCTCGTGCTCCTGGTGCGAAACCGGGAGGGCTACCGAAACCTCATGAAGCTCTCCTCCATCGGCTACCTGGAGGGCTTTCACTACAAGCCGCGCGTCGACAAGGAATCGCTGGCCGCGCACGCGGGCGGTCTTCTCTGCCTGAGCGCCTGTCTTCGGGGCGAAGTCCCGCAGCGCCTGGTGGAGGGAGATCTGGCGTCGGCGAAGAAGTCGGCCGCCTGGTATCGGGACCTCTACGGCGCGGAGAACTACTTCCTCGAGGTGCAGGATCACGGCATTCCGGAGGAGCGCGTCGCGGCGGAGGGGCTGCTCTCCCTGGGGCGCGAGATGGGAATTCCGGTCCTGGCCACCAACGACTGCCACTATCTGGCGCGCGAGGACTCCGAGGCGCACGAGATTCTCCTCTGCATCCAGACGGGGAAGACGCTCCTCGATCCGGACCGTTTCAAGTTCGCCACCGACCAGGTCTACGTGAAATCGCCCGAGGAGATGGCGGCGCTCTTCCACGGCGTTCCCGACGTACTACGGAACACCGTCGTCGCCGCCGAGCGATGCGATTTCAAGCTGGAGGGCGAACGCGTGGAACTTCCCGCGTTCCCCCTCCCGCCGGAGTTCGAGCACGAGGACCTCTACCTTCGCCACCTCGCGTGGGAAGGGGTGAAGCGCCGCTACCCGGCCGTCACGCCGGAGGTCGAGCAGCGCCTGGAGTACGAGCTCAAGACGATCTGCCAGGTCGGTTACGCCCGGTACTTTCTCATCGTGCGCGACTTCACGGACTACGCCCGGCGAAACGGAATCGGCGTCGGCCCCGGTCGCGGTTCCGCCGCGGGGAGCCTGGTCTCCTACTCGCTCGGCATCACGGATGTCGATCCGCTCCGCTTCAACCTCCTCTTCGAGCGGTTCCTGAATCCCGAGCGCGTCACGATGCCCGACATCGACATCGATTTTGCCTACGAGCATCGCGAGAAAGTGATCAACTACGTCATCCAGCGCTACGGGCGGGACTCGGTCAGCCAGATCATCACGTTCGGCACCATGGCCGCCCGCGCCGTCGTGCGCGACGTCGGCCGGGCGATCGGGCTCTCCTACGCCGAGGTCGACAAGGTGGCGAAGATGGTCCCCGGGGATCTCGGCATGACGCTCCCGAAGGCGCTGGAGATCGTTCCGGAACTGAAGGCGCTGCAGAAGCAGGACGAGCGTTACGCCAAACTGATCCGGGTCTCGCTGGCGCTGGAGGGACTGGCACGGCACGCCTCCACGCACGCGGCGGGCGTCGTCATCGCCCCGGGCGCGCTCTCCGATTTCGTGCCGATCTTCAAGTCGTCGAAGGGGGACGTGACCACCCAGTTCGACATGAAGTCGGTGGAGAAGGTCGGACTCCTCAAGATGGACTTCCTCGGGCTTCGGACGCTCACGGTGCTGGAGGACGCCACGAGGATGGTGGAGGAGTCGACCGGAACGAAGGTCGAGCTGGCGACCCTGCCGCTCGACGACGAGCCGACGTACAAGCTCTTCCAGAGCGCGCACACGATCGGCATCTTCCAGCTCGAATCGTCCGGCATGCGAGACCTCCTCCGGAAGGTCGCGCCCGACACCTTCGAGGACATCATCGCCATCAACGCGCTCTTCCGCCCGGGTCCGATCCAGTCGGGCATGATCGACGACTTCGTGAAGCGCAAGCACGGCCGCGCGAAGGTCGTCTATCCGCATCCGACGCTGGAGGAAATCTTAAAACCGACGTACGGCGTCATCGTCTACCAGGACCAGGTGATGCAGGTGGCGAACCGGCTGGCCGGCTTCTCGCTGGCGCAAGCCGATCTCCTTCGCCGCGCCATGGGAAAGAAGATGCCGGAGGAGATGACCCGGATGAAGTCGGCCTTCATCGAGGGCGCCGCGAAGAACAACTGCACGGAGAAGAAGGCGGGCGAGATCTTCGATCTCATGGAGAAGTTCGCCGGCTACGGCTTCGTGCGGGCTCACTCGACCGCGTACGCCGCGCTCTCCTATCAGGCGGCGTGGCTCAAGACGCACCATCCGGCGGCCTACGTGGCCGCGTCGCTCACGAGCGAAGTCGGGAACACCGACCGCATCGTGACGCTGGTGGACGAGGCGCGCAGGCTCGGGATCACCGTCCATCCTCCGGACGTGAACGCGAGTCGCACGAAGTTCGCGCTCGAGGGGGACGGCATCCGCTTCGGCCTGGCCGCGGTGAAGAACGTCGGGCAAGGCTCGGTGGAGGCGATCGTCCGTGCCCGCGAGGTAGGCGGTCCGTTCCAGTCGCTCGGCGACCTGATCCGCCGCGTCGATCTGAGCGCCATCAACCGCCGCGTCCTCGATTCGCTGATCCAGGCCGGCGCGTGCGATCGGCTGGGGGGCGATCGCGCACAGCTCCTCGAGGCGGTCGGCGAGCTCCTGGCGCGCGCGCAGAGCCAGGCGAAGGGCGTCGACCTGGCGCAGGAGAGCCTTTTCGGGGCCGGCGAAGTCGCGGTGATGCAGGACCCGCCGCTTCCCAACACGCCCCCGTGGGCGCTGGAGGAGCGGCTTCGCCGCGAGAAGGACGTCCTCGGATTTTATTTCTCGGATCATCCCCTGGCGGTCTACCGCCCGCTCCTCGCGATGCTCGAGGCGCGCGGTGGATCCACCACGCAGGGTCTCCGCGAGCGGAAGGAAGGGGACGAAGTGCCGCTGCTCGGAATCGTCGCCTCGGTGAAAACGCACCTGGACCGGAACAAGCGCCCCATGGCGTTCGTGACGATCGAGGATCTCGAGGGGACGGTGGAGGCGACCTGCTTCAACGATCTCTGGGAGCGCTCTCGCGCGGTCATCGTTCCGGGCGCGGTGCTGGAGATCAAGGGGCGCGTGAACCTGCGCGACGAGGCCGATCCCAAGATGGTGCTGCTGTCGGCGCGCGCCGTCGCGGTGCCCGACCCGTCGAAGGCGCGGGCGCTCTATCTGGAGATCGACGAATCGAGTTCCGGGCAGCCGCTCGACGCGGTCCGGGCGCTCCTGGTGCGCCATCCCGGCGAAAGCCCGGTATACTTCACCGTACGAGGCGCCGACGGCTCGCGGGCGGTGATCCGCGCCAGGACGCTCCTGGCGAATCCGTGCGCGGAACTGCTGCAGGCGCTCCGGGTCAGACTCGGCGCCGACGCGGTGCGCCTGACGAATCCCGATCCCGAGGCGGAGTCGGTCGCGGTCTAGCCGCGGCCGGGAGAGAGACATGAGCGGGACGTGGCTCGATTTCGAGAAGCCGATCGTCGAGATCGAGCGAAAGATCGAAGACCTGCGCGGCCTCGCCACGCCCGAGAATCCGAAGGCGATGGAGGAGTTGCAGAAGCTCGAGCGCCAGGCCGACCGACTTCGCCGGGACATCTACGCGAAACTGACCCGCTGGCAGCGCGTGAAGCTGGCGCGCCATCCGCGGCGCCCCTACACGCTCGATTACATCAAGAACATCGCCCCTGGATTCATGGAGCTCCACGGCGACCGGCGCTACGGGGACGATCCCGCCATCGTCGCGGGATTCGCGATCGTGGACGAGTTGCCGCTGGTGATCATGGGGCACCAGAAGGGGCGCGACACGAAGGAGAACATCTACCGGAACTTCGGCATGGCGCATCCGGAGGGGTACCGGAAGGCGCTTCGCATCATGAAGACCGCGGCGACGTTCGGTCTTCCGATTCTGACGCTCGTCGATACGCCGGGCGCCTACCCGGGGCTCGGCGCGGAGGAGCGCGGTCAGTCGGAAGCGCTCGCACGGAACATTCTCGAGATGGCGCACCTCCCGGTCCCGATCGTCACGGTGGTGATCGGCGAAGGGGGCTCCGGCGGCGCGCTGGCGCTGGCCGTCGGCGACGTCGTGCTCATGCTGGAGAACTCGATCTACTCGGTCATCACGCCGGAGGGATGCGCGGCGATCCTCTGGAAGGACGCGTCGAAAGCGGAACAGGCGGCCGAGGCGCTGAAGCTGACGGCGAAGGACCTCCTGGAACTCCACGTCATCGACGAGATCATCCCGGAGCCGGTCGGCGGCGCGCACCGCGATCCCGAGGAGACGGCGCTCCGGCTCAAGGACTCGGTCCTCCGTCACCTCCGGTCGCTTCTCGGGCTTCCGAAACAGGAGCTTCTCGACCGTCGCCTGGAGAAATACCTGAAGATGGGGGTGTACCTTGAGGAGGCGGTCGTCACGACGGCCTCCCCGGAGGGCGACACGCCCGCCTCCACCCCGGCGGCCGGCGCGGCGGCGCCGCCCGCACGCTGACCCTCGCCGACGAAGGACCGAACCGATGCCGCTTAGCAACGAGCTCCTCGCCCTTCTGGTCTGCCCGCAGTGCCGGGGAGATCTCCGCTACGACCGGGACGCCGACACGCTGATCTGCGAGGCCTGCTCGCTCCGCTATCCGGTCGTGGACGGCGTCCCGGTCATGCTCCCCGAAGAAGCGGAGAAGATCGAACGAGTCTGATGCGCCGCCCCCTTGCCTGCGTTCTCGCGCTGGCGGCGATCGCCGCCGCGTTCGCGCCCTCCGCCGGCTTCGGCGCCGAGGCGGCTGCGGCTCCGCCGCTTCCTCCCGCTCCGACCGCTTCGGCCGAGACCCCCTACGGCTACCGGGTTCGCGTCCCGATCGGGGAGGCGCACGTGGCGCACGGGGAGATCGACGGCGTCCCGCTCGACGAGATTGTGCTTCCGGGGGGAGTCGATCTCGCACCGGCCGGCGCGCCGCAGATTCCGACCCGCACCGTCTATCTCCGTGTTCCGTGGGGTGTCGAGCCGCGCGTCCGCGCGACCGCCGGCGCGATTCGCCCGCTCGGAACGATTCGGCCGACACCGTTCCCGAAGCTCGTCACGGAAGGGAGCGAACGGGTCCGGGGGCTGCATCGCGACTGGCGCCAGGCGCTCGCCTCGCCCGCGTACGCGACGGCGATTTCGGGCGATCTCGTCCGGCGCGCCACGCCGATGGCGGCGGGGCCAACGAGACTCCTCGCCGTCGAGATCGCTCCGGTTCAATGGGAGCCCTCGACCGGGAACGCGTGGCAGTTCGAGGAACTTCTCCTCGACGTCTCGTGGGACCTCGCGGTGGAGCCGCTCGCGCCGAGCACGGGTGAACGGGGCACGGGACGCGGCGCGGCCGCCGCCACCCGCGCCGCCGCGCTCGATCCCGCCGCCGCCGCGGGGCCTCG
>JANOOP010000410.1:0-5067 GCA_031421415.1 Candidatus Eiseniibacteriota bacterium | reverse complement strand
GGCCACCGCGTGCGCCACGTCTTCGGCCGACCCAAGCCGGCCGAGCGGGATTTGGGCTTGAAGCCCCGCCCGCACACTCTCGCCAAGCGCTTCGGTCATCGCGGTTTCGATGAATCCGGGCGCCACGGCGTTCACGGTAATATGACGAGAGGCCAACTCCTTCGCAACCGCCTTCGTCAGACCGATCAATCCCGCCTTGGAGGCCGCGTAGTTCGCCTGTCCGGCGTTTCCGATCAATCCGATCACCGACGTGATGTTCACGATCCGTCCCCAGCGCTGTTTCATCATCGAGCGCGTGAAGGCGCGGATGGCGCGAAAGGCCCCCTTCAAGTTCGTGTCGAGCACCGCGTCCCAGTCCTCGTCCGACATGCGGACCAGGAGCCCGTCGCGCGTGATGCCCGCGTTGTTGATCAGATAGTCGGCCTTCCCGAACGCCGCCAGCGTGGCGGCGCAGACGCGGTCGGCCTCGCCGGCCTTCGCCAGGTCGGCCACGACGGCCAGCGCCCGTCCTCCGGCGGCCGTCGTCTCCGCCACGAAGGCGTCGAGGGCGGCCTGATCGCGTCCCGTCACCACGACCGCCGCGCCCTGCGACCGGAGCTTCCGCGCGATGGCGAGCCCGATCCCCTTGCCGCCGCCCGTGACGACCCCGACACGGCCCTCCATCGAGCCGCTCACGCGGGCGCCCCCATGAGCGCCTGCGCGGCCGCCTCCAGCGTCTCCGGCTCGTCCGAGCCGAAGAGCGCGGCCTCCTTGTCGACGCCTCGCACCAGCCCGCGGAGCACCTTCCCGTGCCCGACCTCGACGAAGGAGCGGACTCCCGTCGCGATCATGGCCCGCAGCGTCTGCTCCCAGCGGACGGCCCCCAGGAGTTGCGCACGAAGCGTCGCGCGGATCGATTCCGGATCGGTGACCGGCTCGGCCGAGACGTTCGCGTAGACCGGAAACGCGGCCTTCGCGATCGTCACGGCCTCGAGCGCCTCGTTCAGCGACGAGACCGCCGCCTCCATGAGCGGCGAGTGAAACGCCGCGCTCACCTGGAGCGGAATCACCTTCTTCGCGCCGATCCGCTTCGCCTCCTCGCCGCCGCGCAGGAGCGCCTCGGGCGTTCCCGAGAGGACCACCTGCCCCGGCGAGTTGTAGTTCGCCGCCGCCAGATCGCGCGGCAGGTTCACCGCGCGAAGCACCTCGTCGATCTGCTCCGCCGTGAGGCCCAGGACCGCGGCCATCGAGCCGGGACGGACCGAGCCCGCGCCCGCCATCGCCACGCCGCGGCGGCGGATGAGCCGGAGGCCGTCGGCGAACGTCAGCGAGCCCGCGGCCACGTGCGCCGCGTACTCCCCGGCGCTGTGCCCCGCCGCGCAGTGGGGACGCACCCCGCGCGTCTCGAGAACTCGATACGCCGCCACGCTCGTGACGAGCAGGGCGGGCTGCGTGTTCTCCGTCCGCGTCAACTCCTCGGCCGGCCCCTCGAAGCAAAGCGTCGAGAGGGCGAAACCGAGCAGCTGATCGGCCTCCTGGAAGACGGCGCGCGCCTCGGGATAGCGCCCGGCGAGCGCCTTCCCCATGCCGACCGCCTGGGAGCCCTGTCCCGGGAAGAGAAAGGCCGCCGGGGCGTTCACCATTCCATCACCGCCGCGGCCCACGTGAAGCCGCCCCCGAACGTGACCAACGCGACCAGGTCGCCGGTCTTGATCCGCCCCGTCCGGCGCGCTTCGTCGAGCGCCAGCGGGATCGACGCCGAGGAGGTGTTGCCGTATTTGTCGAGGTTCACGAAGACCTTTTCCATCGGCACTCCCAGCCGCTGCGCCGTCGCCTCCACGATCCTGAGATTCGCCTGGTGCGGAACGAGAAGCGTCAGATCCTCGGCCTTCCGGCCCGCCGCCTTGAGCGTCTCGATCGCGACCGACTGCATGGCGCGCACCGCGTGCTTGAAGACGTCGTTGCCGCTCATGTGAATCGTGTGGAGCTGCGCCTCGACCGTCTGGTGCGACGGGGGCATCAGCGAGCCGCCCGCCGGCATCTCGAGGAGATGGACCAGGGAACCGTCGCTGTGGACGCGCGCGGCGAGAATGCCGCCCGGCTGCCCGGTGGAACGAAGCACGACCGCCCCGGCGGCGTCGCCGAAGAGGACGCACGTGTTCCGGTCGGTCCAGTTCACGATCCTGCTTAGCGTCTCGACCCCCACCACCAGGACCGTCTTGACCGATCCCGCGAGGATGGCGTCACGGCCGACCGAAAGCCCGTAGAGAAATCCGGCGCAGGCGGCCGAGACGTCGAACGCGTGGGCATTCTTCGCGCCCAGCTCGTCCTGCACGCGGCAGGCGGTCGAGGGGAAGATGCGGTCGCCCGTGACCGTGCCGACGATGATCTGGTCGATCTCCGCCGGCTTCACGCCGGCGTCGGCCAGGGCGCTTTTCGCGGCCTCGGAGGCGAGGAAGGAGGATGGCGTCTTCGGATCGGATATCCGCCGTTCGCGGATGCCGGTGCGGGTGACGATCCACTCGTCCGAGGTGTCGACGATCGCTTCGAGATCCTTGTTCGTCAGGACGTGGGACGGCGTGTACGACCCGGTGCCGATGATGTGAACGTCGCGCGCGGGGGCGATCATGCGGCCCGCGGTTCCAGACCGCGCAGTTGCTCCCGAATGGAATCGGCCACGCGCGCCTCGGCGCAGCGGGCCGCCACCTTGATGGCGTTCTTCATGGCGCGATTGTTGGAGCGGCCGTGCGCGATGATGCAGGTGCCGGCCACGCCCAGAAGCGGCGCGCCGCCCACTTCGGCATAGTCGAGGCGCCGCTTCAATCGGCGGAACGCCGGCTTCAGCAGCAATCCCGCCATGGCGCTCAGGGGATGGGCCGCGATCTCGTCCTTGATCATGGTGGAAATGCTTGGGATCACGCTCTCCGCGAACTTGAGCAGCACGTTTCCGACGAAGCCGTCGCAGACGACCACGTCGGCGGTGCCGAGGATGACCTCCCGGCCTTCGATGTTCCCGATGAAGTGGACCGGGCTCCGCTTGAGGAGCTGGTGCGCCTCGTAGTAGAGCTCGCTCCCCTTTTCCGCCTCCTCGCCGATGTTCAGGAGCCCGACGCGCGGTTTCTCGATCTTGAGGACGAGACGCGCGTAGATGCTCCCCATGATGGCGAATTGGGCGAGGTGGGCGGGCTTGCAGTCGGAGGTGGCGCCGACGTCCAGGATGACGACATTTCCCTGGGGGGTCGGGAGGACCGTGGCGATGGCGGGCCGCTGGATCTGCTCGATCCGTCCGATTTCGAAGAGGGCCGCCGCGACGACAGCCCCCGTATTGCCGGCCGAGACGATCGCGTCCACCTCTCCCGCCTTGTGGAGCCGGGCGCAGACGACGATGGAGGAATCGCGCTTCTTCCGGACCGCCTGCGCGGCGTGTTCCGACATCTCGACTTGTTCGGCCGCGTGAATGATGCGCGGCAGACGGTCGGCGACGCCGATCCGCGCGGCTTCCTCGCGGATGGCCGTTTCGTCGCCCACCAAGACCACGTCGAATGCGGAGCCGGGTTCGGCCAGCGCTGCCAGCGCCCCCTCGATGTTCACGCGGGGTGCCAGGTCGCCGCCCATGGCGTCCACTCCGATGACCGGTCGCTTCCGTCCCTGGTCCATCGTCGTCGGGCGGCTACGCGGTGCGGGCGGACTCCCGCACGATCACCTCTTCGCCGGCGTAATAACCGCAGTGCGCGCAGACCCGGTGCGGGAGCTTGGGCTGGCTGCAGTGCGAGCAGAGCGACCGCGAGGGTTTCCGCAGCTTCCAATTGGCGCGGCGGTTCTTTCCTCGGGTGCTGGAGTGGCGTCTCTTGGGAACTGCCATTCGCTACATCCTCTGGTTGCGGGGCGCGCTTACTCCCGGGCCGGTCCGGGCGCGTCTCATCCCCCGGCCGCGGCGCGGTCGCAGCGGCAAGGGCCCTGGTTCAGATCTTCGCCGCAGCGGGGACAAAGTCCCGCGCAGGCTTCCCGGCAGAGCGGTTTCATCGGGAGCCCCAAAATCACGGCCTCCCGGATCTCGCCGTCTATGGAGAGAACCCGGCCGTCGTGGGGATGAATGCCCCCGTCTTCCTCGTCCACGGCCTTGTGGCTCACCACGTTGGGATTAGGTACCTTAGCACAGAAAACATCGAACTCCAAATCGAGATTCTGGGCGTATTCGGCCAGGCAGCGGCAGCACTCTTGGCGGGCGATGCCTTGCGCCTTCCCCCGGATCCAGATCTCCTCCCCCCGGCGGTCCAGGATCAGCTGAACCCTAAGGGGGCCATCCAGATCGACATCCGCCTTGGCCAGCCCGAACGTCTCGCCCGGGAGTTCGAGTTCGAGGGTGCTGAGGCCGTCGGGGAGTTCTCGCAGGTCGATTGGCACGCTTTGCACGTTTCGTTCCTCGGCTTTCACCTGGCCCTAGCGGGCGGCCCCCACGGCACCGAACATGAAGTCGATCTCGATCGCGGCGTTCTCCGGCGAGTCCGAGGCGTGCACCGCGTTCAACCCCTTGCTCTCGGCGTAGAGGGCGCGGATCGTCCCCGGTTTCGCTTCCTTCGGATCGGTGGCGCCGATCAATTCGCGGAGCTCCAGGACGGCATTCTCGCGCCGGAGGCGGCACGGCACGGCCGGGCCCGACGACATGAAGGCGACAAGTTCATTCAGGAACGGCTTTCCCTCGTGGACGGCGTAGAAGCGGCGCGCCCGGTCGGCCGTGAGGCGGACCTGGCGCAGTTCCACGATCTCGAACCCCGCCTCTTCGATCTTGGCGAGGATGAGGCCGACCTTCCGTCCGCGGACGGCATCGGGCTTGATCATGAACAGGGTCTCTTGCATCGACACGGGATTCCTCCGGTGGGCGTCGCCTGGTTGAGATAGGAAACGCCGCGGCCGGCGCGACGGGCCGGCCGCGGCGATGATTTCGTCTTTTCTGCGGGCTAGCGCCGACCCTTCTTCGCGCCGGCCTTCTTCTTGGATGTGACTTTCTTCGGCGCGGACTTTCGGGCGGCCGGCTTCGCCACCTTCTTCGGCGCCTTGCGAACGGACTTCGGCGCCGGCTTGGCCGCG
>JANOOP010000409.1:0-4515 GCA_031421415.1 Candidatus Eiseniibacteriota bacterium | reverse complement strand
GGACAGCGCGGCGAACCGCCGGCCTCCCGGACTCCCGAGATGGCCCCCTACGTATCCACGGCGACCGGCTTCCGCTTCGTGCCTCCTCCCGCCTGGCAGGCCGATCGCTATCTGGTCTCCGAGGTGACGGGCGCCGACGCGGAGGCGCGCGTGGCGGGCGCTCTCTCGATCGCCGAGGTACAGTTTCAGCCGGCCGACTTAGCGCAGCGCCCCGAAGCGCTCCTCCGTATCCATGTCTTTCCCGATTCCGCCTGGGACAGGTTGAAGCACGAGGGCGGGGCGTCGCTGGGTGGAGAGATCGCCCGCGCGCGCGGCCGCATCTATCTCGCCGCCACGCCGCAATCGAACCCCTACCCCGCGGAGAGCGCCGACGCGAACCAGTTCGACGCGATGCACCTCGCGATCGCCGACGTGAAACGCTGGCTCTCGGTGGCCGACGCCGCGAGCGACCTCGCCTCGGAATTCCTTCCCGGGGGTCCGACCTTCGGCCCCGCGCCGATGATGTACACTGGACGCCTCCGCGCGGCCGACGCCTCGCTCCGCGACGTCAAGCTCATCTTCCGCGCCGACAGCAGCGCGCTCCTCTCCACGGCGTACGCCGGGAAAGGGGTCGTGAATCAGCGGGGGCGGTGGAGCCTGCAGGGGGTCTACGTGAGGCTCGAGATGCTCGACGAGAGCGGGCAGCCGTCGTCGGGGCCTTTCATCTGGGCGATTCGCGATTCGGCGCTCGCGCCGGTGGCGTGGGACCGGAATTCGTTCGGGTCGGTGGGACTGCCGCTGCGGTTGAGACCGTAGACTCCGATCGATGTCCGAAGTCGGGGCGCTATTCGCCGACGCGAGATGGACGGGGGATTTCCGGCGGTCGGTCTAGGAACCTAGCTTGCGGAGCGAATCGGCGAATTCCGCGAGCTTTCCCTTTTCGTAGTACTTCGTGTGCAGGAACTTGGCATAGATGAGCATGTCGGGCGCCTTGATGTAGCCGGCAACGCCCCCCAGGAGTTCCGCGTTCGGCTTCATAAAGTAGGTCGAGGGATAGCCGCTCACGCCCACCGCCTTCGCGAACTCCCGCTCGCTCAGCGATTTCCCCTGCCACGTCAGTTTCGCGGCCGACTCGCCGTTCACCTTTGCCAGCGCGAAGTTCTCCGTCAGGTAGGCCGCCACCTCGGTGTTCCCGTACGTCTGGCGGTCCATCACCTTGCACCAGCCGCACCAGTTCGTGTAGACGTCCACGACGAGGTGCTTGTTTTCCTTCTGCGCCTTGGCGACCGCGGCGTCGAAGGAGAGCCACTGCACCTTCTCCCCACCCTTCGCCTCGCCCGCCTTGGCGGACTGGCTGGGGGCCGGAGCGTCCGCGCCGATCAAGGCGAGGGCCATCAGGACGCCGGCGGCAAGTCGGAGCAGGGTGGTGGAGAATCGCGACATGGTGGGGTAAATCCTTCCTTCGGTGGACCTTACGGAGGCGTCACAGGGACCATGGAAGCGCGGCCTCCGCGCTCCCACAAGGGTAGCAACCCGCTAAACCCCGATCAATCGCCATTTCTTCCGTTCGACCGGAAGAGGGTGACCGCCCCGACCAGCGCCGACGCCAGGAACCAGAACGCCACCCAGGGAATGATCCCCAGCCCCCAGCGGTCGGCGAGCGCTCCGCCGAGCAACGGACCGGCCATGGTCGAGAGCGCGATCGTGCCGTTCAGGACGCCGAGCCCTCCGCCGCGCTGCGCGACGCTCGAGTATTCGGTGGCGAGCGTGTTGGCGCTGACGTTCGTGAGGCCGTAGAGCGGGAGCGCGAAGACGATCGCCGTCGCGAGCGGGCTCTGCATGGCGCCCATCGCGACGTACATCGCGGCATAGCCGGCCATCCCCACGGTCAGGACGACGCGTGCGCCGAAGCGCTTCACCAGCGGTCCCACGAAGACGTACATGACGATGCCGAAAACGGCCGACGCCGCGAGCGTGTAGCGGAGCATCCGCATGCTCGCGCCCAGGTGCTCCACGAAGTAGATGCTGAAGAATCCCCAGACGACGTAGTTGCCGGCGTAGAGGAAGAACGCCACCGCGCAGAGGCGGAGGAGGCGGGGGTTCTCGTAGAGCGCCACGAGGTCTTGCATGACTCCGGCGAACCAGCCGACCCGCGCCCGTGGCACGGCCGGAGGGCGCGGCTGCTCGCGCAGCATGAGGAGCGTCAGGAAGAAGTGCGCGGCGATCAGCGCCGCCGCGACCCAAAGCGCCGTCTTGAGTCCGTCTCCGATTCCCTCCTCCATGAGGCGCCCGCCCTCCAGGCTCCCCACCAGCCAGCCGGTGCTCTGCGCCATCAGCACCCACGCGAGCGCGTGTTGCGGCCGGTCGGGGAGGTGGATCGTCGCGTAGGCCTTGAGGAGCGGCGCCAGGCATCCGTAGAGAAGGGAGGCCGCGCCGACGAAGAGAAGGACCGAGCTCCCCTTGATGAAGAGCGGCACCCCCGCCAGCGCCACGGCGTATCCCGCGATCCCTACCAGGATCAGCGGCTTGAGCCGGCCCGACACGTCGGAGAGCCCGCCCCAGAAGTTGCTCGCGATCATGGTGCCGATGGCCGGCACGACCACCACCAGCCCGACGGTCAGGAGCCGGGTTTCGCCCAGCGATTCCCGCACGTAGAGCGGGAGATAGCCCTGGATGAGGGTGAGGGCGATACCCTCGAGGAAGGCGGAGAGGAGGATCAGGACGGGCATAAGGCCGCCACGTTACCATGCGCCTGTTCGCTTTGCAGGCGGAAGGCGTTACTACGAGTAGGTCGCGGGTCGGTGCGGCGTCGGCACTGTGGTGGGGAGCCCGGTGTCCGGCTGTCGTGGCCGCCCGCGGCCCACTTCCCGCGGGCCACTTCCCACGGCCCACTTCCTGGTCACACTCTGCCCTGTTTGGTAGTATCCCGTGAGGCCCAACGGGCCCCCTGTATCCCCTTTCATCGCCGGCTTTCACGGGCCCGGACTCCCGGGCGGAGACCAGAGATCATGACGCCTTCCCCTCGCCATCGCCTCGCCGCGTCCGCCGCGGCGTTCGGCGCGTCGCTCCTCGCCCTCGCGCTGGTTGCCGGTTGCGGCAGCAAGCCCAAGACCGAGGCCACCGCGACCAAGCAGGCCGCCGTCGATACACGGAAGATCGATTTCAAGATCGGGATCATGACCGGCACCGTCTCGCAGGGTGAGGACGAATACCGCGCCGCGCAGATGCTGACCGCCCGCTTCGGCGAGGATCACATCAAGCACGTCACCTACCCCGACAACTTCATGAACGAGCAGGAGACGGTGATCGCGCAGTTGGTCGGCCTGGCCGACGACCCCGACGTGAAGGTGATCATCGCGGGCCAGGCGATCCCCGGCTCGCTCCCCGGTCTCCGGAAGATCCGCGAGAAGCGCCCCGACATCCTGATCGCCTTCATCGAGCCGCACGAGGATCCGGCCATGGTGAACGCCGCGGCCGACCTCTCCATCCAGCCCGACCAGCTGGCGCGCGGACGGACAATCATCGAGACCGCGAAAACGATGGGCGTGACCGACTTCGTCCACTACTCCTTCCCGCGCCACATGTCGCAGGAGTTGTTGGCCCGCCGTCGCGACATCATGAAAGAGACGTGCGAGGCGAACGGGATAAAGTTCCACTTCGTCACCGCGCCCGATCCGATGGCCGAGGGCGGCCTGGCGGCCTCCCAGCAGTTCATCGCCGAGGACGTGCCGCGCCAGTTGAAGCAGTACGGCGAGAAGACGGCGTACTTCTCCACCAACTGCGGCATGCAGGATCCCCTCATCCGCACCGTGCTGAACGAGGGCGGCTACGTCCCCGAGCAGTGCTGCCCCAGCCCGACGCACGGCTATCCCACGGCGCTCGGGATCGCCATCCCCGCGGACAAGGCGGGCGACTTCGCCTTCATCAACGCGGAGAACAAGCGCGTCATCGCCGAGCATGGCAAAACCGGCCACTTCGCCACCTGGCCGGTGCCCGAGGTGATCCTCTCGATCCGCGCCGTCGCCGATCTCCTGGCCGACGCGGTGGAAAAGAAGGCCGACTACAAGGACACCGCCACCGTGAAGAGGTATCTGGAGGAGAAGGCGGGCGTTCCCGTCACGCTGTCGAAGTACGACGCCAACAAGGGCAATTCGTACCTCCTCCTTGTCGGCACCATCTACTACTAGCGGCCCGCCCGCCCTCGAACTCCGCGGCGTCACGAAGGAGTACGAGGGACACCGGGTTCTCAAGGGCGTCTCGCTCACGGTCCGCGCGGGCGAGATCCACGCGCTCGTCGGCGAGAACGGCGCCGGCAAGAGCACGCTGATGAACATCCTGTTCGGCATGCCGGTCATCCACGAGACCGGCGGTTACGGGGGCGACGTCCTTCTGGGCGGCGCCCCCGTTCGCTTTACGCAGCCGGTCCAGGCGATGGCGGCCGGGATCGGGATGGTCCACCAGGAGTTCATGCTCCTCCCCGGCTTCCGCGTGGCCGAGAACATCAAGCTGAACCGCGAGCCGGCTCACCGGTCGTTT
>JANOOP010000408.1:0-1607 GCA_031421415.1 Candidatus Eiseniibacteriota bacterium | reverse complement strand
GTGGAGGCCGCGCCCTCGCCCTCGAAGGCGCCGAGGACAAGGCGCGCGCCGTCGGGGAACCAGGAGACGCTATGGCCGCGAAGCCCCGGCGGCATCTCGAGACGATGGATCTCACCGGCGCCGATCAGTTGCAGGTAGAAGCCGGAGGAGTCGACGTAGGCGAGGTACTTCCCGTCGGGGGAGATGGCGGCATCGAGGAGAGGTTTCGCCGGCGGATTCGCCGTGAGCGGCTGCGAGCGAAGCCCGCCCGAATCCGCGGTGCGTGCTCCGAAGAGCCCGTAGCGCGCTCCGAGCAAGAGCACCGCGGCCGTGACTCCAAGGGCCAGCCCCGCGGCGATGGCGGCGGGGAGAGCCCAGGCGCCCTTCTTCTTGCTGGGGCGCACACGGCCCGTTTCCAGGTCGCGCTTCAGGCGGCGCAGATCGGCGCGGAGTTCCGCCGCGGTCTGGTAGCGGAGTTCGCGGTCTTTCTCCAGGCAGGTCGTGATGCAGCGTTCGAGTTCCTCGGGGACTTTCGGGTTGAGATCGTGCGTGGGCGGCGGCATGCGGTTCAGGATCGCGTCGAAGATGACCGCGGTCGTGTCGCCGCGAAACGCCTGCTGGCCGGTGGCCATCTCGTAGAGGACGACGCCGAGCGCGAAGATGTCGCTCCGGCCGTCGAGTTTCTCGCCGCGCGCCTGCTCCGGCGACATGTAGGCCACCGTGCCGACCGCGGCGCCGACTTTCGTCAGCGAATCTTCGTTGGTCTGCGAGGAGGTTGCCGTCGCGGTCGCGGCGGTCGCCGTGATTCCGGAGCGGCGGTGGCGGCGCTCCTCGGTCATCTTGGCGATGCCGAAGTCGAGGATCTTCGCCACGCCGCGCGTGGTGATGTAGAGGTTCGTCGGCTTGATGTCGCGATGGACGATGCCTTGCTTGTGCGCCGTGTCGAGCGCGTCGGCGATCTGGATACCGTACTCGATGACGTCGGTGACCGGCAGCGGCTTGCCGTCGATCGCATCGCGGAGCGTCTGGCCGTGGAGGAGTTCCATGACCAGGAACGGCTGCCCCTCGTAGTCGGCGATGTCGAAGATGGTGCAGATGTTCGGATGGTTGAGGGCCGAGGAAGCGCGCGCCTCGCGATGCATCCGCTCGAGGGCCTGCTTGTCCTCGGAGATGTCCTCGGGGAGGAACTTGAGCGCGACGGCGCGGCCCAAGCGCGTGTCCTCGCCACGGTAGACGATACCCATGGCACCGTGGCCGATTCGCTCGAAGATCCGATAGTGGGAAATGACCTGACCGATCAAAGCGTGGGGACCCCCTCCGGGGCAGTATAGTCCTGCTGGGAGTTTGGGGTATGGGGAAAGGGGGGTGGTGGAAGTGGTTGCGCGGGGACGGGAATCGGGGTAAAATTATTGACTCAAGTTCTCAGGGCAGTTGTCGATAAGCTGTTGTGTTTCAAGTAGTTCGGCCTGCTTGCGCCGGCGGGGGTGGTTCTGGCCGCTGGGGTTCGAGGAGGTCTCAGATCCTGAGTAGCTCAACGGTAGAGCATCCGGCTGTTAACCGGAGGGTTGTAGGTTCGAATCCTACCTCAGGAGCCAGATGAAAGTTGCGAACTCGTAGGGGTTCGCGTG
>JANOOP010000407.1:0-5555 GCA_031421415.1 Candidatus Eiseniibacteriota bacterium | reverse complement strand
CCTTCTCGAAGTCCCGGATCGCCTGTGTCTTTTCGAAGTCGCGAATCGGATGCGCCTTCTCGAAGTCGCGGATCACCTGGGCCTTCTCGAAGTCACGAAACATGTGGGCCTTCTCAAAGTCGCGTATCTCATGCGTCTTCTCGAAATCCCGGATCGGATGTGCCTTCTCATAGTCGCGGACGAACTGCGCCTTCTCGAAGTCGCGGATCGCCTGCGCCTTCTCGAACTCGCGAGGGTAGTAGACCTTCTGGAATCCTTCGGTGGACGCGAACTGAGCGAATTCACGCTTCCGGACGAGCGTCTGGAAGTCGGGGCTGCGAACGAGCGCCTGGAAGCTGGGGGACGAGGCTAGCTTCTGGAAGCCCTCGCTCTTTGCCAGCTTGCGGAACTCGGGGTTCGCGACCAGGCGATGGAACACATCGCTCTGGATCAGGTCGTTGAGCGCCGCCGGATCGAGCGCGACGTCCTCGGACGTGATCTGGGTGGACTGGTACCGGTCCGCGGCGCCAATCGTTCCCTGCGTGCCGAACTTCGGCGGAATCAGGCCCTGCCAGGCGGCAAGACCGACACCGGCCGCGACGACTAGCCCGGTGATTACGAAAGACCGCTTGTTCATGACGAAACCTCCCCCTTCATTGTGTGCTACCTGGCGGATCCCGACGAATCCACCATGATGGCCGTTCGTGCGGACTGCCCCCCCGAACGGACCAGAACTTCGAGGGGCGCCAGATGCGCTTCCTCGCCGCGAAGTTGAAGGACGTATTCTCCGACACCTTCACCCGCGCGCTGCCCGATACGAATCCCCGTAGGGTCTACGGTCGCGTCACCCACTCCAGGCGGGTTGAGGCGTAAATCGCTGAGTTGGAAGTTCGATCCGGTGATTTCCACGGCGGTCTCGCCCGCCGGGCCCGGCTCGACCTCGACATGAAGCGTCACGTTGGAGCCGCTCTCCCACGTCGTGACGGTGACACGAGCCCCAGCCACGGCGACCACCTGCTTGTTCGCCGGAGGCGCGCCGCGGTGGGCGTCCCGTGGCGTCATCGTGCCCCGCAGATTCGCAAGGCTGTCTCGGGAGCTCCCCACGAGATTCCCGGAGACCATCGCGATGGCCAGGACGCCCACCCCGACTCCCGCGGCGAACGGAACTGCTTCGCGCCACGGAACGGAGCGAAATACTCCCGCGAGGAGCGATCGCCAGAACCCTTCCTCCGTCACCGGCGCGGAGGCCTCGGCACGAATCGTCGTCGCGCGTAGGATGCTCGGCTTCAAATCGGGAGGAGGGCTCTCCATCCCGACCTGGTTCAGGGTGCCGACCATCTCAAGTAGAACGCGGTACGAATCGCGCGCTTCCGGGTTCCCGTCGAGGTACCTGCGAAGCGCTTCCCGCTCTTCCGGGCTGGCGATTCCGTCGACCTCGTCGTTGGCGATACGCTCGAATTGCTCGCGGTTCACTGTGTGATCCCTTTCCGGCTCAATATCTCGCCTAGGAGCCGCCGCGCGGAATGGAGACGTGACTTCACGGTCTTTTCGGGAACCTCGAGAATCTGGCTCATTTCCGCCTGATTCAACTCCAGGAAGTGCCGCATGATCACGACGGTTCGATAGTCGGCGTTCAACTGCATGAGCGCGATGCCGATTTCCGTTCTGACTTCACCGAGCGCCGCGCATTCGTCTGGGCTTCTTACGTTCGATTCGAGTCCCGGGTCCAGCTCCTCGTGCTGCCGGCGCCGTCCCCGGTGATTCAGCGACTCGTTCAGGGCGATCCGGTAGATCCAGGAGAAGAACCGATGCCGAGAGTCGAACGAACCGAGATTCTGGAAGACCTTCACGAAGACCGTTTGGGCGATGTCTTCCGCCTCATCGCGGTCGTTCACCATCCGGAGGGCTAGGTTGAATACAACCCGCTGGTACCGATCGACCAGCTTTCCGAAGGCTTTCGGATCTCCCGCCCTGGCTTGCTCCACCAGGGCTTCTTCGTCGGTCTCAATCATCAGTACAAGCCACGTCCGCTCAGGTTGGTGAAAATCTACGGCTCCCGGGAAAATCCCGGGGCGCCCGGGCCCGCCTACGCGATGTTCAGGACCTTATCGAGGCCTGTATAGACGAAGACGGTCCGTACCCTGGGGTTCATTCCTACCAATCGGAGGCTCCCGCCCGATCCATGTAACCGCTTGTGGAGCTCCAAGATAACGGTGATTCCGGCACTCGATATATAGTCGAGGGCCGTGCAGTCGGCGACCACATCCCCTGAAACGCTCTTCAATGAATGAAGCGCACGATCGGAGCGGGACGCGTCAAGCCGGCCAGAGAGTGCGATTTTGCCGTCTGAGCCGAGTTTGATTTCAAACATCAATGCTCCTCGCCGGGAGAAAGGGAGAGAGACACGGTAATGGCGCTCACGCCGTCCCGGTGTCCGTAGTGAAATTCGCGCGATAACTGCCGTACGAGATGGATGCCGCGCCCCCCTCTGGATTGTTTCTCGAGCGGGAGAGTCAGGTCGGGAGTAGGGACTTTCGTGGGATCGAATGGAGCGACGTCGAAATCGCGAAGGGTCAGCTGGAGGGTGCCATCGCCTCGCTCCAGTCCGACCTCGATGTCGTGGCGTCCGTCGCGGTTATGCCGGACGAGATTGGTGAAGAGCTCCTCGAGGACGAGATCGAGGTCATGGCTTGGATCCGCCGCGACGCCAACTTCAGCCGCGAACTCATGGGCGAACTGGAAGATGTCCGGGAGCACTGCGATGTCCCGGGGAAAACGCCGAACCCAGGCGCGAACCGGCATTCCGGGCCTCCTGCGATCCTCTCGACTCGATAGAGTGTCGGGCCATCATAGGGGATTCCTGCCCACCACGCCCTATGGAGTCTCTAAGGCGAAGCAAAATAGATCGTTACGCCATCTCCTCCCCAGCCTTCGGGGCTCCTCGGCGGCGCGAATCGGTTATGCGGGGCGGACGAGCGAACGATCGATGTCGACGAGGCGAGGGGCGCCGGCAAGGGCCATGGCCATCGTCAATTCGCCACGAAGGATCTCGAGAACCCGTCCCACTCCCGGCTCGCCTCCCGCCGCCAAGCCCCAGAGATACGGCCGGCCGATCAAGACGCCCCGGGCGCCCAGGGCGAGCGCCTTCAGAATGTGCGAGCCGCGCTGAAAACCACCGTCGACGTAGACCTCCAGCTGGCCCGCGACGGCCTCCACGACGTCGGGAAGGGCCAAGATGGTCGCTTCCCCTCCGTCGATCTGTCGCCCACCGTGGTTCGAGACGACGATCGCGTCAACCCCCGCGTCGAGGGCCCGGCGCGCGTCGTCCGCGCGGACGATCCCCTTCAGAACGATCGGAAGCCGCGAGATGGATCGGAGCCACGACACCGTGTCCCAGGTCAGCGATTGGTCCATGAGGTCGTGAACCCTCGCCGCCATTCCTCCGGGAAAATTCCAGCGCTTGTAGAGGTCGCCGTAGGCGTCGAAGTTCGCCATCGTGACGCCGCCGGGAAGCGTGAAGCCGTTCCGGAAGTCGCGTTCGCGCCGGCCGAGAATCGGCGTGTCGACGGTGAGCATGAGCGCGCGGTATCCCGAGCGCTCGGCGCGCTCGACCAGGTCGCGGGCGAGGTCCCGGTCCTTGTAGACGTAGAGCTGGAACCAGAGCGGACCGGTCGCCGCCTCGGCGATCCCCTCGAGCGGGACGGAGGCGATGGTGCTGGCCGTCATGAGGACGCCCGCGTTTCCCGCCGCCCGGGCCGTGGCCCGCTCTCCCTCGGGATGAGCCAGCTTGTGAAACGCCGCCGGAGCGAGCGCGATCGGCATCGTGACCGGTGCACCCAGGAAGGTCGTCGAGAGGTCGGGCTTGCTCACGTCGACGAGCACGCGGTGGAGCAGAACCCAGCGATCCATGGCGGCGCGGTTTCGGGCTAGCGTCCGCTCATCCTCCGCGCCGCCGGCGTAGTAGTCGAAGGAAGCGCGCGGCATCTTCCGCATGGCGACGGCCTCCACGTCCGCGATGTTGATCAGCGCCGCGAGGGCGGCGCCGTTCGTCCCGCGCCGGGGCGCCGACTTCTTGGCCCCCTTGCCCGCATCGTGCTGCGAGCGTCGCCGGGCTCCGGCCGCCGTCGCCTGCTTCATCGCCTTCCGTGTCGCCATCGAACGCCTCCCGGGGCCGAAGGGCCCCCGCCTACTTCTTGCGCACGAACTCTGGTTTCCCGACGTCTATCCCCTACCAAAGTATGTGGTGAACGGATGAGGAGGGGAGCCTACCACCACGGTTGTTCCCTTCCAATGGGGGCGGTAGACTCCGTGGGTTCCGCCACCCAGGAGGCCCTATGCCCTTTCCGAGCCCCAAGCGACCCTCGCTCTCACGAGCCATTGCCGCCACGCTGGCGATTCTCGGGTCGATGCTTCTTCCCCTCGCCGCAGAGGCCGAGGATGCCGCCGACTCGCCTCTGCGTCCGGGCGCCTGGGCCGCGGAATTCGAGCTCGATCCGTCGTATCGGTACGACTTCGGCTTCTCCTCCGGCGTGACGCTTTCCGCCAAGCGGCACCACTCGGCGCAATCCGCCCTCCGATTCGGCGTGAGTGTTGGGTTCAACGAGTCGAAAGACGAAGGGGAGACGTCGTACGAAAGGTACAACATCTACGACAACCCGTCCTTTCGCAGCAATCGGGGGACGACGGAACGCCACGGCGAGAACCACGCCTACGCCCTCTTCCTGCATTTGCAGCGCTACCATTCCGTGAAGGACGCCATGTCGATCTTCTGGGAGCTGGGCCCGTCGCTCCGTTACAACGAGTCGGATTACACCACCGAGTACATCTATCCCTTCCAGGCCTACGGGCCCGTGGAGATCAATCGTGACAGCTACTCCGTCGTGTTGCGCTCTGCCGCCCTCGATCTCAGTCTCGGATTCGAGTGGTTCTTCAAGCGAAGGCTCTCGCTTGGCGCACGCGTGGGGGCCTGGGGCGGTTACTCCTGGGGAGCGGTGTCCTCATCGTACGAGACGTACACGATGGACAATTCCTACTATCGGGTGAGCCAGGATCGGATCGACCGGAAGAACGTCACCTTTCAGACGAGTCCGGCGACCGTCATGTTTTCCGCGTATTTCTAGTCGCCGATCGGCGCCGTTCATGGCCCCGCACCCGAATCTCCTGGAAGCAATCGAATCGATCGAAGCCGCCGTCCGCGCCATCCGCGTGGCGGCGGTTCTCGGCATGAAGGACGCGACCGATCCCGACGCCCCCGCGTACCGCATTCCCCAGGTGCTCCGTGAGCGCGGGATCCGCGTGATCCCGGTGAATCCCAAGCTCGACGCGATCGAGGGTGAGCGCTGCTACCCCTCGCTGGCGGCGGTCACCGACCCGTACGACACGCTCGACGTTTTCCGTGCTCCCCGATTCATCTCGGGAATCGCCGAGGAAATCCTGGCGCTCCCCCCGAAGCGCCGCCCGAAACTCGTCTGGCTCCAGTCGGGGATCCGCGACGACGCGGCCGCGGCGCGGCTGGCTACGGCGGGAATTCAGGTGGTGCAGGACAGCTGCCTCGGCGTCTACGCGGCGCGCTACCG
>JANOOP010000406.1:0-1713 GCA_031421415.1 Candidatus Eiseniibacteriota bacterium | reverse complement strand
GGCGTTCCGTGAGGAGATCGAGGTCGTGTGGCTGGGCCCGCTCCGGCTCCGGCGACCCTTCGTGCGCGCCTCCGTCGGGTATGTGATGGCGTTGCTGGCCGCGGCCGCCGCGGCAGCGATCGGAGAGAAGGGTGTGGCGGCGTGGTTCCTGGGATTGGCCGCACTCCTGGCGTGCTTCCTCTGGTCGAAGTGGAGCCTCGATCCGAGAAAACTCCCCGTGGTGCTGCTGGTGCCACCCGTTCTGCTCGCCGCCCTGATCCGCGGCCGCGCGCGCGCCTACGCCGCGGGAGCGGGAGCGCCGTCGAGCATCGTGCGATAGCGGGCCACGAGCGCGACGGCGATCGCGCTCCAGGTGAAGTGTTCGCGCGCGCGTTCCCGCCCCCTGCTACCCCAGGCGCCGCGCTCCTCGGGTGAAGCGATCAGTCTCGCGAGAACCGCCGCGAGCGCCGCCACGTCCCCTTCCGGCGCCACGATTCCCGCATCGCCGACGACGTAGGGCAATCCGCCGCTGCTCGAAACCACGACCGCCGATCCCGCGGCCATCCCCTCGAGCGCCACGCGCCCGAACTGTTCCGTCAGCGACGGCGTCGAGAGCGACGGCATCGCCGTCACGTCGAATCCTTCGAGGACGGACGGCATCTCCTCGTGCGGAACGGGCGGGAGGAAGCGAACGCGATCGCCGAGGCCGAGAGTTGCCGCCAGCGATTGCAGCCGGTCCTTCTCCGGTCCCTCGCCCATGACAACCACCGTGAACTCCCCGTGTCCTCGTCGCGACGCCACGTCGGCCGCCGCCCGGAGCAAAACGTCGACCCCCTTCATCGAGAGGAGCCGGCCCGCGTAGCCGATCACGACCCCCCGTGCGCCGAGCCGCGCCCGGGCCGCCGCGCGGGAGTCGACGGTCGGTACGCGGTAGGCCCCGAGATCGAGCCCATGCGGCACGACGTCGACCGGGCCCCGGTATCCCTTGGCGCGAAGGACCTCGACCACCTCGCCGCTGACGGCCGTGCCCGCCTCGCACTCGCCGTGAACCCATCGCTCGATGGCGGCGTAGAGGGCCGAAGGTCGATACGGGTATCGAAAATCGCGCGGGATGTTATCGGACGAGAAGAAGAGCGCCTTGGCGCGCGGGGCCAGTACGCGGCGAAGAAGAAGCGCCTGCAGCGCGATGAAGCTGAACGGCTCCTCCCAGAGATGGAGGATGTCGGGGCGCGCCCGGCGGATGGCGCTCGCCAAGCCGCCGATGAAGAAAGCCCGATTCTCGTAGCCCGGCCAGACGACGCCGCCGACCTCGAAACGGTACCCCTCGTTCGAGAGCGCGGACGCGTGCACCTTCCGATAGTTCTCCACCCAGCGGTCAGGCGCCAGGACCGTGAGCTCGATCTCGGGGTGGGCGGCCAGCGCGGCGAATTTTCGGCGGAATGGGAGAACCCCTGCGGTGTGGTCGATGGCGAGGACGCGGATGCGACCGGCAGCAGCGCGACTCACGACTGCGCCGCGGAAGTCGAGGCCGCGCCCGCGATCGATTCGGCCACCGTCGTTGGCGTCGTGCGAACGGGAAGCCGGCTTTCGAGAGCGCCGATGATTCCAATGGCGGCCCAGACCGGCACGGTGACTTTCGTCTCGACGAGGTAGGCGTTGAAGAGTCCGTTCACGAGGTAGGTCGCGAGGCTCGCGAGCGCCGCTAGCGCGAGGACTCTGTCGAAGGGGTCAGGA
>JANOOP010000405.1:0-2168 GCA_031421415.1 Candidatus Eiseniibacteriota bacterium | reverse complement strand
GGAGGGAACCGGCACGCAGACGGTTCTCACCACGCTGAAGGTCGCGGGGATTCTGGGACTCTGCGCCGCGGCGTTCCTGCTGCCGCATGCGGGGCCCGCTGCCGCGGTGGCCGCGACAACCGGCGCGGCACCGCACCCCCTGATGCTGGCGCTCGTCCTCGCGATGATCCCGATCCTCTTCGCCTACGACGGCTGGACCGACTCCACCTACGTGGCCGGGGAAATCGTGAATCCGCGGCGGACGATGCCGATTGCGATCCTGCTCGGCACGGTGATCGTCGTGGGCGTCTACGTCCTGACGAATCTCGCCTACTTCGCCGTCCTCTCGCCGGCCGAGGTGGCCAGCGTGGAGGCGGTCGGCAGTGAGACGATGCGCCGCGTTCTGGGAGAGTGGGGAGGGCGCGCGCTGGCGGTCCTTGTCGCCGTCTCGACATTCGGGACCGTGAGCGCCTCGATCCTCACCGGTCCGCGCGTGACGCTGGCCATGGCCTCGGACGGGCTTTTCTGGCGGCGCGCCGCGCACCTCGACGCGAGGCGCGGGACGCCCGACCTGGCGCTTTGGCTCCAGGCAGCGCTCTCGATCGTCTGGCTCTGGTTCGCGCAGGGATTCGAGGACGTCTCGGGCTGGTTCGTGACGACGTCGTGGCTCTTCTACGGACTTACGATCGCCGCGATCTTCGTGGAGCGGAAACGGGAGCGGGGGGCGGGAATCGCGGGGAGCGCGAAGACGGACTCCTACCGGACACCGTTCTATCCGATCACGCCAATTCTCTTCATCCTGGTCACCGTCTTGCTTGTCGGGAGCGATCTCTCGGCGTCTGGATGGCGCGCGGCGGCGGGAGTGCTCATTGCGGCGAGCGGATTCCTGCTCTACGAGGTGACCCGCCGGACTCGGTGAGGGACGGTAGGTGGCGTTCGATGTCGGAGTGGCATCAGCGGCGGACCGTGAATCCCAGGAACACCAGGGAGTCCTCGGCGCCCGCCGACAAGCCCCACTGAACCCCCGCATCGAACTGGAGATCGGCGCCAAGGCCGTAGGTCGTGCCGACGTCGAGCATCACCTCCCGCTCTCCCTCCGCCTCGGGGCGAAATCGCGCCGCGATCTCCACGAAGCCGCCGAGCGAGGCGTAAAGACCTCGGCTGGCGGTCGCCGTGAAAAGCGCCTCGGCGTGCGCGCCCGAGCCGTCGACGTTCCGCACGACGTCGCCTTCCGCCATGACGCCGATGCCGATGTCCGCGGTGAGCGGGAAGGCGACCGGAACGATCAGGCCCCCTTCGAAGCCCCCCGCCGTGAAGCCGTCCGATCCGATGGGGAAGGCGACATAGGGCATGAGGCCGAAGGCGAATCCCTCGGAATCGTTTCCCCGCGCGTTCCACTTGAGGCGGAGCGTGAGGTCTCCGACACCGGTCGCCCGTCCGTTCGAGAAGGGGATCGACTCGAGTCCCGACGTGACCAGCTGGAGGTCGACGGAGCGCGTCATTCCGCGCTTCAGATTGACCCCGGCGCACTGCCACGAGGCGTGTCCGCTTCCGGGTCCGTGTCCCACGGAGGCGAGTTGAAACTCAGCCTGGTAGCGGCCCCGCTCGACCGTGTAGGGACTCTCGGTCTGGTCGGGCCGGTCGGTGGATAGCTCCCGGGCCGCGGTGGGCGACCCGGCGAGGAGGGCAAGAGCCGCGAGCATGGCGACGGCGAGAAGCGAACCGCGATTCGGGACGGAGAACATGAAAGTTAGGATAACCTAACTCACGCGATCGTCAAGTCGGAAGGAACCACGGTCGGAAGGAAGCCCGTGTCGGAAGGAAGCACGCCGCCGAAGCAGGTCCGCTAGAGCTCCCGCAGCCGCTTCGACGCGAATCCGGCGAGTCCGATCGCCCCCGCGACCACCCCGATCACGCCGAACAGTTTCGGCGCATCGATCTTCTCCAGCGCGAGGCCGGCGAGTCCCGCCGAGAGCGCCGTCATCCCCACCACGACCACGTTCTGCAGCGCGAAGACGCGGCCGAGCCGCTCCCGGGGGACGATCCGCTGGAGGATCGTCGACCGAGGCACGGTGATGAGCGGGATCGCCATGGAGTGGATCAGGGAGACGAAGAGCAGATACGGAAGTGAGCGGCACCAGTAGAGCGGCACGTAGGTGAATCCGTCGAGCGTGATGCCGGCGAGGAGC
>JANOOP010000404.1:0-1558 GCA_031421415.1 Candidatus Eiseniibacteriota bacterium | reverse complement strand
GGGCTATATCACCGGGGGTAGCCCGAGCGTGAGCAGCGTTCTGAGTAGCGGGCAAAACGTACTGGCGACACAGAACCTGGAGGTACAGTTCAAAGGCGAGCTGATCCTAAGCGGAGCGGCGACCACGTTTAGCTTCTCGGGTCCTGTGGGCAATACCACGATTGGACAGAATTTGGGTTCGTTCGCCTCTCCGTTCGCGTTGCTGCCAAGCGACTTGGGGCGGATCAGCACCTCGGTGGGCGGCGCAATACAGATCGCCAGCGTCGCAGGGGCCACCGCGATTTTGGCGACCTCGGCGGCTCAGGCGAGTGCGACCGCGGCTGCGGCGGACGAGGCGGCCAAGACCTTCGGTACGGACAGCGTGGCCGAGCAGGTTGAATACGGCTTCGCGGGCGACGTAGGCACGCTGCCCCCCATGGACCACCGTCTGCAAGGGGTAGGCATCTCGGTGCCGAAGTGCTTCAACGAGAGCCGCGAGGGCGAGGGCTGCTAGCGGCCCCCCGGGGGGGGTACCGGCGGGTCCGCCACGGCGGAGAAGGGACGAGGGGGCGCTTCGGCGCTCCTTTTTTTGGGGCCGATCTCGCGCTACCGATCTTGCGCAACCTCTCGCGTCGTCTCCTTCTTGAATTTCATCGCAGCCGCGTATAACATACTAATGTGTTATATGGAGGCTGCCATGCACTTCAACATCTATCTCGACGACCAGACCGGCCAGAAGCTCACGGACGCCGCAGAGCAGTCGGGCGAGAGCCGGAATGGCCTGATCCGCCGGGCGGTCAGGGAATGGCTGGCGCGCCACGGCAAACCGCACTGGCCGGACGAAGTGTTGTCCTTCGAGGGCATGGCGGACATGCCAGCGTTCGAGGCCGGCCGCGACCGGCTGAAGCCACCCGCCGCCGATCCGCTGGCATGAGGTATCTGCTCGATACCTGCACGGTCAGCGACTTCGTCAAAGGCCAGCCGGGCGTGCTGGCGCGGATCAAGGCGACGCCGCCGAACCTGATCGCGATCTCGATGGTGACGCGGATGGAGATCGAATTCGGCTTGCAGCTCAATCCCGAGCGGACGCGGAAGCTCGCGCCGGTGATGGAGGGGTTTTTGGCGAGCATCGCCGTGCTGCCATTCGAGGATGCCGATGCCAAGGCGGCAGGAACCATCCGTGCGGCGCTCCAGGCGCAAGGCCGGCCCATCGGAGCCTACGACGTGATGATTGCGGGCTGCGGGCTGGCGCGGGGACTGGTGGTGGTGACCTCGAACGTCGGCGAGTTCAAGCGCGTCGGCGGGCTCCAGGTGGAAAACTGGCGGTGATGCTTACGCCACGCCAACGAAGATATTGAGGCTCTTCAGGCAATCGAGTGGGTGATTTTGAGGCATTGACGATTGATACGAAATCGCACCACCGCACCAAGGCCGGCGGGAACGTGTTTCTTGATTTGGGTTTTTCCCCGCAAGAGGCGAAACGGCTGCTTGCACAGGCCGATGCACAAATCGATGAATCGATTCGGCTGAAACGGCAGCTCATGGACGAGATCGCCGGATGGATGAGTGAAGCACGCGT
>JANOOP010000403.1:0-1883 GCA_031421415.1 Candidatus Eiseniibacteriota bacterium | reverse complement strand
GATTCGATACTTGTAGAGGGGCGAGACGTCGATCAGCGCGTGGTGCGAGGAGTAGTAGTCGACGTCCATCATGATGAGCCCGGCCTCGATCCGCGCGATGTCGAGCGCCCAGACGCCGGCCGGCGTGAGCCCGTACGGCTTCCCCGCCTCCATGAGCGCGTCCCAGAGGGGCACGGCGCGCTCCGCGTCGACCCAGATCTCGTAGCCGAGGTCTCCGGTGTATCCGGTGCGCGAGAGGCCGACGGGAATGCCGCGAATCGTCGTCTCGGCGTAGCGGAAGTACGGGAGCGCCGCCAGATCCAGGGGAGAGACCGTCGCCAGGATGGCGCGCGACAAGGGACCCTGGAGCGAGACGGCGCCGACGCGCTCCGAGATGTCGTCGACACGGACGTCCATTCCCGCGGCGTTCAAGTGGAGCCAGCGAAGGGACGAGTCGGCGCTGGTGAGCCGGTAGGATCCCTCGTCGAGGCGCGTGACCGTGCCGTCGTCGACCACCTTCCCGTCCGCGTCGCACCAGGGGGTGTAGTAGACCTGACCGGGCTTCAGCTTCGTCATGTCGCGCGTGATCGTTCGATCGAGAAGCCGCATCGCGTCGCGCCCGGCGATTCGATACTTGTAGAGGGGCGAGACGTCGATCAGCGCCGCCGCACTGCGGATCGCGGCGTATTCGCGATCGGGGTGCGGATCGTAGGCGCTCGCCATCTGATACCCCGCCCACCGGCGCCACGTCTGCGCGCGCACCAGCGTCGAAGTACGAGGATGGAAGGGTGTGGTCTTGAGCATGGAGCCCGGAGTCTAGGGGAGGCGCGCCCTGTCCGCAACCGGCCGATGCGCCCCCTTCGAGGCCGGCCCGCCCGTCTTACACGAGCTTTCGTTTCCGCGCTCCCGCTTCCAGTTCCTCGCGGAACTTCGGGTGCGCGATCCCGATGAGCGCACGCGCGCGCTCCCGCATCGATCGCCCATGCAGATCGGCCACGCCGTACTCGGTGGCCACGAAGTGGACGTCGGCTCGGGACGTGACCACGCCGGCCCCCTCGTCCAGATAGGGAACGATCCTCGAGATTTCCTCCGACTTGGCGGTCGAGAGGATCGCGATGACCGCCTTGCCGCCCTTCGCGCGGGAAGCGCCGCGAACGAAGTCGACCTGCCCTCCGAACCCCGAATAGACCGTATCGCCGATGGAATCGGAGCAGATCTGCCCGGTCAGATCGACCTGGATGGCGGAATTGACCGCCACCATCTTGTCGTTCTTGGCGATCACGAAGGGATCGTTCACGTAGTCGCTGGGATGGAACTCCACGATCGGATTGTTGTGGATAAAGTCGAAGAGCCGCTTCGACCCCAGGACGAACGAGGAGACGATCTTCCCGGGATGAAGCGACTTCCGCTCGTTGGTGACGATTCCCGCCTCCACCATTTCCACCATGCCGTCCGAGAACATCTCGGTGTGGACACCCAGGTGTTTGCGGTCGCGGAGATGGTGGAGCACCGCGTCCGGAATTCCGCCGATCCCGAGCTGAAGCGTCGCCCCGTCCTCGACAAGCCCCGCCACGTTTCGTCCGATCTCCTCGAACGCCGGCGACATGCGAACACGCGGAAGTTCGGTCAGCGGTTCGTCGGCCTCCACGAAGTAGGTGACGTTTCGAACGTGGATGAAGCTGTCCCCCAGGACGCGCGGCATCTGGGGGTTCACCTGCGCGATAACCATGTTCGCCATGGAGGCAGCGGCCTTCGTGCACTCGACGCCTACGCCGAAACTGCAGAAGCCATGCTCGTCGGGCGGAGAGACGTGGATGAGCGCCACGTCGACGGGAAGGATCCGGCTGGTGAAGAGACGCGGAATCTCCGAGAGGAAGACCGGGACGTAGTCGGCGCGCCCCGCG
>JANOOP010000402.1:0-5479 GCA_031421415.1 Candidatus Eiseniibacteriota bacterium | reverse complement strand
CGAGAATCCCTCGTCGAACCGGATGCGGCCGCCGAGTTCGTCCCAGTCGTGCGCCGGGAGCGCCAGGAACTCGACGAAGGAGCGGCCGAGTTGCCGGAAGATCGCTCGCGTGAGCCGCACGGCTTCACGTTCCGAAAGTCCGAGCGCGGCGCGAACATTCTCCTCGGCGATGCGGCGCCGGCGCACCAGGAGCGGCCAGGCGAGGGCGCCGAGCACGGCGCCCAGATCGCTGGCCGCGCGAAGCGGGAGCGCGCGCGCGGCGAGGGTCAGGAGCGTGAGTGCGGCGGTCTCCAGCGCGTGACGGAGCGGGCGGAGCGGTCTCGATCGGCCCATCGCGATCAGCCCCCGCCACGTCGGCGCCGGACAAGGCCACCCTCGACGCGTTCCGCCCAGCCGGCTAGTTCCAGCACCACCAAAGCCGCCCCCGCCGCCGGGAGCGGAAGTCCGCAACGCGCGGCGGCGTCCTCGAGCGGCTCGGCGTGCCTCCGGAGGGCCCCGTGAAGCCTCGCTTCCGGCCCGAAGAGCGGAAGATCGAGTTCTGGGTACCTCCGCGATTCGAAGCCCTTCGGCCGCCGGGACGGTCCGGAAGTCCGGACGACATCCGGGCTCGGCCGCGCGCCCGCGCCTTTGGCGGCCCGCTCGATCAACTCGAGCACGTCATCCGCGTGTCGCACGAGCGACGCGGTCCCGTTCCAGAGTAGCGAGAGCGGCGCCTCGGCCAGCGGCTCCCGCGGATCCCACGGAATCGCGCCGACGGGGCGGCCGAGCGAGCGAGCGGCTGCGGCGGTGAGGAGCGATCCGCTTCGTTCCCGACCCTGCACGATCACGACGGCGTCGGCCATGGCGGCGAGTAGGCGGTTCCGGGTCGCGAAGGTGCCCTTCGTGGTAGGCGTGCCGGGAGCGAGTTCGCTGAGGAGTCCGAGGGAGCCGGCGAGACGGCGCTGGAGCGCGGCGTGCCGCGGAGGATAGACCCGGTCGAGTGGAGTGCCGAGGACCGCGCCACTCATCCCCCCCTCGCCGAGCGCGCCCTCGTGGGCCGCGGCGTCGATGCCGTGGGCCAGGCCGCTGATCACCGCGGCACCCGCGCGAGCCAATCGGCTCGCGAGAAAGCGGGCCATGTCGAGGCCGTCGCCGTTCGCCTGGCGGGAGCCCACGATGGCGACGACGGGACCTGCATGCACCCATGGACCTTCGAGAAAGACTCGATGCGGCGGCCGCACCAGCGACGCGAGCCGTTCGGGGTAGCCCTCGCCTCCGCGCGCGACCTCGCGCGGCGCTCCCATCCCCATCTCCCCCTCGCCGCGCGCTCGGTCAGCCGCGAGTCTCGTGGCGCTTCCCGGTGACGGCCTCCCAGTCGAGATCGTCCGTATCGTCGTTGACGGCGCGGGGGAGTTGGTGCGACCCGGCGTCGGCCTCCGCGGCCGCGCGGCGCGTGGGATCGGCCATGAGGCGCGCGATTCCCTCCGCGACCTCGGGGTCGCGCTCGCTGAGTCCGTCGAGGGCGAAACGCTGCCCGCGCTCGGGAAGCGACGCGAAGGCGGTCGCCACGGCGTGAGCCGCGAGTTCCTGCCGCGCCAGCTGGAGCAGGGCGTCGCGGGCGGCGTCGCGCACGGTGCGATTCGCGTCGCGCAGCAGCGCGACCAGCGGCTCCGCGGAGATCGGGAGACCGATGGCGCCGAGGGCCTTCGCGGCGGCCGCGCGCGTGTACCAGAGTCCCGACTGCAGATAATCGATCAGCGGCTCGACGACGTCCTCGCCCATCGAGGCGAGCGCGCGCGTGGCGCTGTCGCGCAGGAACCAGCTCTCCTGTTCCAGCGCGGCGAGGAGGAGGTCGATCGATTCCGGCGACCCGTCGCGCGCCAGGCGCTCGATCCAGGCGCGCTTCGCTTCGGGGTCCCGTTGCCGCAATTCTTCCCAGAGTCGATCCGCATTCTTAGCGGTCATGGCATGGCTCCTTATGCCTCGGCGGGAGAGACTTGTCCCGGCCCTTCCGGCGCGGGCGCTTCCGACGCGACGAGTACTCCCCATAACAATTCAAGGAGCGTCGCGGTTCCTTTTCCCGTGGCCCCCGAGATGGAGCCGCCCCAGATCGCGCCGTCGAGCGCGAAGGGAGGCGGATCCTCGGCCGAGGGGCCGTCGGTCACGAGGTCGGCGCGGCTCAGGGCAACGATCGCCGGCTTCCGCGTCAGGTCCTCGTGGTATTCACGTAATTCGCCCCGCAGCGTTTCCATATCCTTCGCCGGCTCCTCCGCAAGGCTATCGATCAGGATCAGGAGCACCCGCGTTCGCCAGACATGGCGGAGGAACTCGAGCCCCAGGCCCTTCCCTTCGTGGGCCCCCTCGATGAGCCCCGGCAGGTCGGCCATCACGAAACTCCGCTCCTCGCCGACCCGTACCAGTCCGAGATGCGGCTCGAGCGTCGTGAACGGATAGTCGGCGATCTTCGGACGCGCCGCGCTGAGGCGCGAGAGGAGCGTCGATTTCCCGACATTGGGGAACCCGACCAGCCCCACGTCGGCGATCAACCGGAGTTCCAGCCGGATCTCCCGCTGTTCGCCGTCCTGCCCCGATTTCGCGTGCCGCGGCGCCTGATTCGTCGGGGTCGCGAAGTGCGAATTTCCCTTCCCGCCGCGACCGCCGCGCGCCGCGACCCAGGTCGTCCCCGGCTCCACCAGGTCGGCCAGGAGATATCCCGTCTCGACGTCGGTCACGAGCGTACCCGCCGGCACGTCGATGACGAGGTCCTCGCCCGAGCGTCCCGACCGTCGATTCCCCGACCCGTTCATTCCGCGCGGCGCCTCGAAGCGCGTGCGCGACTGGAAGTCGAGGAGCGTCCGGAGATGCGAGTTCACGCGCAGGATCACGCTGGCCCCGTGCCCGCCGTCGCCGCCGTCGGGCCCCCCTTTCGGGACGTACTTCTCCCGGCGGAAGCTGACGCAGCCGTGCCCGCCGCGACCCGCGGTGATCTTGATTCGGGCTCGGTCGGCGATCATGCGGGACGAGACCGCGGGCGTCGCGGCTCGAATGCTTCAAGAAAATAGGTGAATCTTTCGCGCCAAATCATTTAATTCACGTCGCTTATGGAGATTAACCGGCGCGCGGCACCTCCGGCGTCCGTACAACCGGAACGTACCAAACGGGGTCCCCGCAGGTCAAACGGAACGTGGGGGTTAGGCGGAATCGTTCTTCTTCTTCCTCGATCGGCCGCTCTCCGGCTTCCCTTCCGGCTTCGGCGTGGGCGATTCGGGCTTCGGAGTCGCCTTCGAACGCTCGCCCGTTTCGCTGCTCTTCTGGCTCTTGTAGGAGTCGGAGCGGTAGTCGGTGACGTAGAAGCCGCTCCCCTTGAAGATCATCCCGGCGCCGGTCCCGATGAGGCGGCGGACCTTGCCCTTGCACTTCGGACAGCGCTTCTTAGGCTCGTCCTTCATCGACTGGAAGACCTCGAAGCGGTGCCCGCATTTCTCGCATTCGTATTCGTAGGTCGGCATCGGTCCCCTCCGGGGCTACAGGCGTTGGAGCGCTCGCACCCGGGCGTTCACGCGGCCAGGGATCAACGGGTCGTCCCCAGTTTCTGCCGCAGCGCCTCTTCCACGTGCGGCGGCACGAAGCTCGCCACGGAACCGCCGGCCCGCGCGATCTCCTTTACAAGGGTCGAATTCAGGTACGTGTACGTCTCGCTCGGCATCAGGAAGAGCGTCTCGATCCCGTCGTCCAGGCGGCGGTTCATCAGGGCCATCTGAAACTCGTACTCGAAGTCGGAGACGAAGCGGAGTCCGCGCATGATGATCGCGATGTTCCGCGCGCGGGCGTAGGCGACCAGGAGCCCCGAGAACGACTCCACCGTGAGCCGCGGCTCTCCCTTCATCGCCTCCTGGATGAAGGAGACGCGTTCCTCCTGCGAGAAGAGGACGCCCTTCTCGGGACGTACCGCCACGGCGACCGTGAGGCGGTCGACGATCCGCAGCGCGCGGCGCATCAGGTCGATGTGACCGTTCGTGACGGGATCGAACGTGCCCGCGAAAACCGCGTGGTTCATGACGCTCCTCGTTCGGCCGCGGCCGAGGGGCCGCCTGCCCGGTAGATGGACACCGCCGTGTCGCCGTAGGCGCGTTCAACCGCGAGCGCCAATCCGGGCGGCGGAGGGACCGTGCTTCCGCTGCTATGTTCGTAGACTGCCAGGCCGCCCTCTGCGGCCCAGGCGAGACTCGCGAGACGCGCGAGCCATCGCGTTCCACCCCCCCCCGCGTACGGAGGATCGAGGAAGACGAGGCTCCAGGGGCCGTGCAGTTCCGAGGGGAGCCCCTCGCGATCGAGATCCGCGATCGCGACGCGCGCCCGCTCCGCAAGCCCGAGCGCTGCGAGATTGTCGCGCAGGAGCCGCGCCACCGCGGCGTCGTGCTCCACGAAGTCGGCGCGCGCGGCGCCGCGACTCAGGGCCTCGATGCCGAGGGCTCCGGTCCCCGCGTAGAGATCGAGCACCGCCGCCCCCGCCGTCCAGGCCGGACCGAGAATATCGAAGATCGCCTCGCGCACCCGCTCCGACGTCGGCCGCACGCCCCGATCGGGCACCTGGAGCGTCCTCCCGCGGAGCTCCCCTCCTACGACGCGGAGCCGGCCCATCGCTCCCGCAGCGCGGCTTCCAGCGCCGCTGCCACGTCCTCCGGAGTGCGCTCGTCGGTGGCGATCGAGACGCCGGCCATCGCCGCGTAGAGGGGCTCGCGGGCGGCCTGCAACTCGCGCAGCCGCTCGAGCGCCCCGGCCGTTCCGGCGGTCGTAGCGCCCGCCAGGAGCGGCCGCGACGCGACGCCCGATCCGCCCAGCCGCGCCAGCGCGGTCTCGGGACGCACCCGGAGCCACGCCACCGTGGCGCCCGCGGCGATCACGCCTCGCGCTTCCACGCCCACGACGACGCCGCCGCCGCAGGCTAGCACGAGGCCCTCCGGTCGCGTCGCCAGGGCCGCGCGGAGGGCCTCGAGCTCCCGTTCGCGAAAACGCCCTTCCCCGTCGCTCCTCAGCAGATCCGGAACGCTTCGCCCGGCGGCGCGCTCGATGGCCGCGTCGAGATCGTCCCAGCGCCATCCCAGGAGCGCCGCCAGGAGCGGCGCGACGACCGTCTTCCCCGCGCCGGGAAGACCCACCAGCGCCACCGGAGCGGCGCCCTCGAAGCGTGACTGCGTGGGATCCCTCCGGTGTCGGGGAGGCCGCGAACGCCCGAAACGAAAACGGGCCCTCCCGGTTGGGAGGGCCCGCTAGAGTACACGATGCGGGCCGGCTTCGGCCAGCGGAGGGGACTAGTTGGAGGCGCTCTGGTCGGTCAGGATCTTCGGCGTCACGAAGATCAGGAGCTCGCGCTTCGCCTTCGTCGTCGAGTTCGACCGGAAGAGGGCTCCGATGATCGGAAGGTCCATCAGGATCGGCACGCCGCGCTTGGTGACCGATTCGTTGCTGCGGATCAGCCCGCCAATGACCGCCGTCTCGC
>JANOOP010000401.1:0-14507 GCA_031421415.1 Candidatus Eiseniibacteriota bacterium | reverse complement strand
GCCCGAGTTCTCTTCCGTCACGATCAGGTAGTCGCCGTTCTTCGTCGTCCAGGAGTTGTGGGTGAAGTTGGCGGGGGTGTTCCAGCGCTTCAGCTCCACCGCCGCCGCTCCCGCGTAGAGATTGGCCGGCGTCGTGAGGTCGAGGATCGATTCGAAGCCGTCGTTGATGGCCGAGACGTAGCCGAGCGTTCCCCGCAGGTGAAAATCGTGGGCGTAGTAGTCGGAGAAGACGCCGATCTCCTGGGGGCTCGCGGGACTCGCGTTGGTCGCGCCCGCCTGCGGCTGGAGCGCGAGCGCCACCAGGCCGATCGAAGTTCCGTTGCAGTAGAGAATGGCCCGGGTGGTATCGATCGACACGGTGTGCGCGGTGTCGAACCCGGTGCGATAGGTCTTCACGAGACGCGGGTTGTCGGGGTTCTCCATGCTGATGATCTGGATGCCGCGCCCCGTGCCGGAGCCCTCGGAGCAGACGTAGACCCAGTTGCGGTACTGCTTCATCTCGCGCCAGTCGCTGGCGGGGCCGCCGATGAAGGCAACCTCGACCGGATTTCGCGGATCGGTGAGTCGCACGATCGACGTGCCGGTCGTCGTGCCGAGAATGGCGTACTCGCGGCCGTCGTGATGGACGTAGGACCAGCAGGCGGAATACCCCGCGTAGTTGTCCACGTGCGAGAGGAGCTCCACGTTCCGGCCCTGAGGCTGGGCGTGGGCTTGGCCGGCGGCCGCGAGAGCGATCCAGACGAGCAGCGAGGCGAGGGCGAGCGTGCGAGCGAGACGGCGCGTCGATCCGGTCAAGACGACCTCCTGAGGTTGTTGCGGGCGCTACTCCCCTGATAACGCGCCGCGCGGAACGCGGCAAGAGACAATGACACTATCACTTATCATGATAAAAGGCAATGGGTTGCGATCCACCCCTCCCACGCCGCGCGAGCCGGGGCAGATAGGGAATGAATCGACTCGCCCCTCCCCGTACGATGGTGCGGCCCGGCGCTTGGGGGATTACCCCGCCGAAGGCCCGGCGCCTCCCATCGTCCCGATCGAGGAACGTCTCATGTCCGACCCACTGCCTTCCTCCGCTCCCCGAATCGCCGTCATCGGCGCCGGGCCCATCGGGCTCGAGTCCGCGCTGGAGGGCGCGCGCCGCGGATTCAATGTCGAGATCTACGAGGCCGGGCGCGTGGCGGAGCATCTGCGGCGCTTCGCGTGGGTCACCCTCTTCACGCCGTTCGCCATGAACGCCAGCGAACGGGGGAGGGCGCGGCTGCGCGAGACCGGCGCCGACCTCCCCTCGGACGACGCGATCCTCACGGCGGGAGCGTTCGTCGCCCGCTACCTCGAGCCGCTCTCGCGGCTGCCGGAACTCTCGGGGCGCATTCGGGAGCGATCGCGGGTTACGCAGATCGGGCGCGAGGGGGTGTCGAAGTCCGAGGCGATCATGGCCGCCGGAGATCGGTCGCGGGTCGGCCGGAAGTTCCTTCTTCGCGTGGAGTCGGAAGGTGAAGCGCCCCGGTTCGAGAGCGCCGATGCCGTGATCGATGCCACGGGTGTCTACGGTACGCCGCGGGCCACGGGCCCGGGTGGGCTGCCCGCGTTGGGCGAGGAGGAACTCGCGGAGCGCATCGATCGGCACCTCGTCCCGATTCTCGACGCGGCGAGCCCGAGATATGCGGGGCGCCGGGTCCTCCTGGTCGGGGATGGGACCTCGGCCGCGACCGCGCTGGTGGAACTGGCAGCGCTGGCCGATCGCGGCGAGGCGCCGGCCGTCGTCTGGATTCGACGCGGCGCGGCCGGAACGGAGCCGTTCCACGTGCGAGCCGATGACCCGCTGCCCGAGCGCGCGAACCTCGGCGCGCGGGCCGGCCGGATCGCGCGGGAAGCGGCGTGGCTCACGACCTTCCCCGGCGCGGTGATCGAGTCGTACGCGCCCCGCGGCAACGCGGTTCACGTCACGCTTCGAGAATCGAACGGGGTCGAGCGGACGGTGGAGGTCGACCAGATCCTCGCGCTCGCGGGGTATCGCCCCGACGCGGCGATCCATCGGGAGCTGCACGTCCATCTCTGCTACGCGAGCGAGGGGCCGATGGCGCTCGCGAGCGCAGTCCTGGCGGCGTCGATCGCCTCGCCCGGCGCGGCGGGCGATTGCCTGCAGCAGACGACCCACGGGGCTGAAACGCTCCGGAATCCCGAGCCCGGCTTCTTCCTGGCGGGCGCCAAGTCGTACGGTCGGAACCCCCAGTTCCTCCTCTCCCTGGGCCACGGTCAGATCGAGGATATCTTCGGACTCATCGAGGCAGACCTGGCGGCGACGGGGGGAAGCGTCCTGCCCTGAGAGGGCCGCTGGAAAGAGCCCGCGCCGGAGCGTAGACTGGGCGGGAACCACGAATGAACCGCGGACCGCGGGGGGCGCCGAACGGCGCGCCTGGCGGCCGCCTCGGGAGGCACACCTCGATGTCCGACACGAAAGCCGCGACGGCCAGCCAGCCCAGCACGCAGGCGCCGGATGACTTCCTGAAGATCCGTGGAACCGACCACGTCGAGTTCTACGTCGGCAACGCGAAGCAGGCCGCCTACTACTACGCCCACGCGTTCGGATTCGCCGTGGTCGCCTACTCCGGCCTGGAGACCGGCGTGCGCGACCGCGCGTCGTACGTCCTGCAGCAGGGAAAGGTCCGCTTCGTCCTCACGGCGCCGCTGGGGCCCGAAGGGCTGGTCGCGGAGCACGTTCACCGCCACGGCGACGGGGTGAGGGATATCGCCCTCGACGTGGAAGACGTCGATCGCGCCTACGAGGGAACCACGAAGCGGGGCGCGCGGTCGATCGCGGAGCCGCACGACGTCACGGACGAGCACGGCACGGTCCGTCGCGCCGCCATCGCTACCTACGGCGATACGATCCACTCCTTCGTCGACCGGACGAAGTACCGGGGCCCCTTCCTCCCCGGGTTCAAGGCGACCGGGATGGACGCCGCCGACGGGCCGCTTCTCTACGTCGATCACATGGTCGGAAACGTCCCGCTGGGAGACATGAACCGCTACGTCGCCTACTACCGCGACGTGATGGGTTTCTCCCAGTGGCAGCACTTCGACGACAAGGACATTTCCACGGAATACTCCGCGCTCATGTCCAAGGTCATGGCCGACGGATCGGGGCGGATCAAGTTCCCGATCAACGAGCCGGCCGAGGGAAGGCGGAAGTCGCAGATCGAGGAGTATCTCGAATACTACCGCGGCGCCGGCGTCCAGCACGTCGCGCTGGCGACGAAGGACATCATCGGCACCGTCACCCGGCTCCGCGACAGCGGCGTGGCGTTCCTGACCGTTCCGCCGTCGTACTACGAGATGCTGCCGGACCGCGTGGGGAAGATCGACGAGGACCTCGCGACCCTGGCGAAGCTGGGCATCCTGGTCGACCGGGACGAGGAGGGCTATCTCCTCCAGCTCTTCACGAAGCCGGTGGAGGATCGTCCCACCGTTTTCTACGAGATCATCCAGCGCAAGGGGAGCCGGGGCTTCGGCATCGGCAACTTCAAGGCGCTCTTCGAATCGATCGAACGCGAGCAAGCGCTGCGGGGGAACCTCTAGGCCCGATGCGTCTCGTCTCGTTCGCCGCGGCCGGGCTCGCCACGGGCGCCGGCCGCGCGCTCGGCGCGCTCGAGGGGGACCAGGTTCTGGCCCTCGGGCGCGCCGCCGTGCTCCTGGGGCGTCCCGAAGCGGAGGCGGCTCGCCTTGCCACGCTCGAAACGATGCTCGACTCCTGGCACGAGCAGCTGCCGCTCGCTCGCGAGGTGCTCGCGGAGGCCGCGACCCCGGCCGGCGCCACGGCGACCGCCATCGCGCGGCGGCCGTTCGATTCGCTCTCCATCCTTCCGCCGGTCGCGCACCCGCCGACGTTCCGGGACGCCTACTGCTTCGAGGAGCACGTGAAGAACTCCCGCGCTCGCCGGGGCCTCACGGTGCCGCAGGAGTGGTACGAGATGCCGGTCTTCTACTACTCGAATCCTGGCGCGCTGGTCGGGCATCGAAGCCCCGTGCGGAAGCCGCATTGGACCGAGGCGCTCGACTACGAGTTGGAACTGGGCTGGGTGATCGGTACCAAGGCGCGCGACGTTCGCGCGGAGGAGTGGAAGAGCGTCGTCGCCGGCTTCACGATCCTGAACGACTGGAGCGCGCGCGACGTCCAGCGCCGCGAGATGGCGGTGGGGCTCGGACCGGCGAAGGGGAAGGATTTCGCCACGTCGCTCGGACCGTCGCTCGTGACGCTCGACGAATTCGAGGGCGAGTGGGACGGGGACCGGCTCCATTTAGGCATGGAAGCGTCCGTGAACGGCACCGTGCTCTCGCGGGGGAACGCAGGCTCCATGCGCTACACGGTGGGGGAGGTCATTGCCCGCGCTTCGCAGGACGTGTATCTTTTTCCGGGCGACGTCTTCGGTTCGGGAACGGTCGGAACGGGCTGTCTTCTCGAACTAGGAACCGACGTCCATCGCTACCTTCAGCCCGGCGACGAGGTGACGCTCACCATCGAGCGGCTCGGCGCTCTCACGAATTCCATCGTCTGAGGTAACCGATGCCGACCTACTTCTCACTCGGCCAGATTCCGCCCAAACGGCACACGCAGTTCCGCCGTCCCGACGGGAAGCTCTACACCGAGCAGCTGATGGGCTCCCGCGGCTTCTCAGGCCGCGCCTCCCTCATCTACCACCACAACATGCCGACCCAGGTCCGGGAGATCCGGAAGATCCAGGATTGCTCCGTCGCCTACGCGACCGAGCAGGGGCTCCGCCACTACCACTTCAAGACCAAGCCGCTGGTGAAGAGCGGCGATCCGGTGACGGGGCGCGTCGTGCTGCTCCACAACAGCGACGTCTCCATGGCGATCGCGGTGCCCGACCAGCCGATGACCTACTTCTACCGGAACGGACAGGGTGACGACGTCTACTTCATTCACGAGGGGACGGGCCGCCTTCAGACGATCTTCGGCGAGCTCCACTACCGGCCGGGCGACTACGTGGTGATCCCGCGCGGCACGACGTACCAGTTCCAGCCGAACGCGGACGCCCAGCGATACCTCGTCATCGAGTCGGTCTCCTCGGTGGAGACGCCGCACCGCTACCGGAACGAGTACGGGCAACTCCTGGAGCACGCGCCGATGTGCGAACGGGACATCCGCCGCCCGGAGCGCCTGGAGACGTTCGTGGAGCAGGGGAAGTTCGAGGTGCGGATCAAGGCCCGGAACCAGATCACCGCCTACGACTTCGACTTTCACCCGCTCGACGCGATCGGGTGGGACGGCTACCTCTATCCCTACATCTTCAACATCGAGGACTTCGAGCCGATCACGGGCCGGATCCACCAGCCTCCGCCGACCCATCAGACATTCGAGGGACGGAACTTTGTGATCTGCTCATTCGTGCCGCGCATGTACGACTACCATCCGCTCTCGGTTCCGGTGCCGTACAACCACTCGAACGTCGACTCGGACGAGGTGCTCTACTACGTGAACGGGAACTTCATGAGCCGCCGCGGCATCGAGGTCGGCTCCTTCACGCTCCATCCGTCGGGGATTCCGCACGGACCGCACCCGGGCGCCACCGAGGCGTCGCTTGGCGCCAAGGAGACGAAGGAACTGGCGGTCATGCTCGACACCTTCCACCCGCTCTACGTCACGACCGAGGCCGAGGCCTACGACGACAAGAGCTATCCCTATTCGTGGCTGGAACCGACGGGGAAGTTCACGGGCGAAGGCGCGACCGGATGATGGACGCTGCGTGAACGACGGCGCTTCTGGCTTCCGGGAGATCGATCCCGCCGCCATCGCGCCGGCCGAGGCGTATGCGCTCCTGACCGGGTGCGTCGTGCCGAGGCCGATCGCGTTCGTCTCCTCGCTCTCAAAGGCTGGAGTGGCGAACCTGGCTCCCTTCTCCTTCTTCAACGCGGGCGGCGCGCATCCTCCCTCCGTGGTGTTCATGCCGGTGACGACCGGGACCGGCCGCGACAAGGACACACTCCACAACGTCCGGGAGACGGGGGAGTTCGTCATCCACATCGTTCCCTGGGCGCTGCGGGATCGGATGAACCAGGCCTCGGTCGACTATCCGCCCGACGTCGATGAATTCGCCGAGGCGGGGTTTACAAAAGCGCCGAGCGTGAAGGTGAAGCCCTACCGCGCGGTCGAATGCCCAATCGCGCTGGAGTGCAAACTGTTCAGGATCGTGGAGCACGGCGAGGGGCCGTACCACGCGAATTACGTGATCGGGGAAGTGGTCTATTTCCATCTCGCGGAGGCGGTGCTGACGAACGGCCGCGTCGACGCTGTGAAGCTTGATGTCATCGCGCGGCTCGGGGGACCGAACTACACGCGGGTCACGAAGGAGTCGATCTTCGGGATGCCTCGGCCCGTACTCCCGCAGCCGTGAGCCCCGCGGAATCGCGCCGGCTGCTCGCCATCTGGAAGGGGCGCTGTCCGCAATGTCGCACGGGCCGCGTCTTCGCGGGCGCGCTGAAGATGAACGAGCGCTGCCCGTCGTGCGACATCGCCTTCAGTCGCGAGCCGGGCTATTTCACCGGCGCCATGTACTTCAGCTATACGCTGGCGGTCGGCGTGATTCTCGTGCTCTTCCTCGCGCTGGCACTAGTCTTGCGCGGATGGCCGATGATGCGGCTCCTCCTCGTGGCCGGGGTTTTCTTCGTGCCGTTCATTCCCGCCGTGTTTCGATATTCGAGGATCATTTGGATCCACTTCGACCGGCACTTCGAACCGTAGTGCCGGTCGAGGGAGACTGGTCTCGCTGGCTGGCGCCGGCCGCGGGCTTCAAACCCGCCGGGCAACCCCCGCAAGGGTTGCCGTTCGGTTCGATTCCGAAGCCAGTCTCCAGACTCACGTGCCGCGCAGGAGGGAACATTCGATGAAGGGTCTGCAAGATCTGCTGGCCAAGAACGCCGCCTGGGCCAAGGGCGTCCTTCGCGACGATCCGGCTTTCTTCGAGCGCCTCTCGAACCAGCAGAATCCGGAATACCTCTGGATCGGCTGCTCCGACAGTCGCGTACCGGCGAATCAGATCGTCGGGCTCCTCCCCGGCGAGATGTTCGTGCACCGGAACATCGCGAACGTCGTGGTGCATACCGATCTCAACTGCCTCTCGGTGATCCAGTTCGCGGTCGATCTCCTCGGCGTGCGGCGCATCATCGTCTGCGGCCATTACGGCTGCTCGGGGGTCCTGGCCGCGCTCCGGCGGCAAAAGGTGGGACTCAGCGACAACTGGCTTCGCCACGTCGAGGACGTCCACGAGAAGCACGCGGCGATCATCCAGGCGCTGCCCGACGAGGCGTCACGCCATGCGCGGCTCTGCGAACTGAACGTCGTCGAGCAGGTTGTGAACGTCTGCCAGACCACGGTCCTCCGCGAGGCCTGGTCGCGCGGCCAGGAAATTTCCGTGCATGGTTGGATCTACGGGATTCGCGACGGGCTGGTGCGCGATCTAGGCATCGACATCGAGGGAGAGCGCCAGATTGCGGAGCAATACCGGGAGGCCCTGGCGCCGCCCCGCGCGTGACACCGCCCCGCGCTTGAGACGAGTGTCCCGCCATGCTATTCTCCCCCTAGCAGTTAACGGCACCGATCCCACGCACTCTTGAGAGAGCGATCGTGACCCCGACCACCGGACCGGACAACCTCTCCCGCGGCTACATCGTTCCGATCGGGGGCGCCGAAGACAAGGTGGGCCCCGAGGCGATCCTCAAGCGCTTTGTCCAGATCTGTGGTGGGCGGGACGCCCACATCGCCGTCATTCCGACCGCCTCCGAGCTCCGATCTACCGGCCGGCGCTACGAAGATCTCTTCAAGGGGCTCCGCGCGTCCCGCGTGTCCGTGCTCCACTTCGAGAGCCGCAAGCAGTGCGAAGATCCCGAAGAACTCTCGATTCTCGAGAAGGCGACCGGGGTTTTCCTCACCGGTGGCAGCCAGCTTCGCCTCGGCACGATGCTGGGCGGTACGCCGGCGGCCAAGGCGCTCCGCGTGATGAACGAGCGGGGCGTCCACGTGGCGGGCACGTCGGCGGGCGCGGCATTTCTCTCGGAGCACATGATCGCCTACGGCGACGAGGGTTCGACGCCGCACGCGGGCATGGTGACGATGGCTCCGGGACTGGGACTCACCAACCGAATCGTGGTGGATCAGCACTTCCGCCAGCGCGACCGGCTGGGGCGCCTCCTCACCGCGCTGGCGTTCAACCCCTTCGCGGTCGGCATCGGCCTCGACGAGGACACGGCTGCCTTCATCGCTCCGGACGAGACGCTGGAAGTCGTGGGAAGCGGAGCGGTCACGATCGTCGATCCGTCGGGGATCGAGTACTCGTCCATGGACGCGGCCAAGCTCGGGGAGCCGGTGAGCCTCATCGGCGTGAAACTGCACATCATCGTCCGCGGCGGCGCCTTCAATCTCCATTCCCGGATCGCCAGCGCCACCGGAGCGCCGACCGAGGGCGCCTGACGCGATCCAGCGTCCGAACGCCGGGGGCACCATGAAACTGATCGATTCTTCCGTCTACCTCGGCCCCAGCATCTACGCGCTCTTTCCCGTGATCCGCCTCACGGTCAACCTCGGCGACCTGGAGCAATGGCCGACGACTAGGCTCGGCCCTCCCTTTGTGGACGCGCTCCTCGACGCCCTTCCGGGACTTCGCGAGCACGGCTGCTCCTACGGCGAGCCGGGGGGATTCGTCCGCCGCCTGACGGAAGAAGAGGGAACGTGGCTCGGGGACGTGCTCGAGCACGTGGCGATCGAGCTGCAGAACACCGCCGGCGCGAAGGTCACGTTCGGAAAGACCCGCGACGCGGGGGCCCCGGGCGTCTACGACATCGTCTACCAGTACGAGCAGGCGGAGGTCGGCGTGGAGGCGGGGAAACTCGGCCTCTTGCTCCTCCACTCGCTCGTGCCGGAGGCGCTTCGCCCTCCCGGCTCGATCGCTCCGAACTGGACCTTCGCCGCCGCGCGCGACGAGTTCATCCGCTTCACGCAGCGGCGCGCCTACGGACCCAGCACCGCGTCGCTCGTGCGGGCGGCCGAGGAGCGGGACATCCCGTGGCTCCGCCTCAACAATCAGAGCCTCGTCCAGTTCGGCCACGGCCGCTTCCAGAAGCGGATCCAGGCGACGATCACCAGCGAGACGCGCCACATCGCCGTCGAGATCTCCTCCGACAAGGAGGAGACGAATCGGATCCTCGGCGACCTCGGACTGCCCGTGCCGCAGCAGAAACTCGTCTACACCGAGGAGGAGGCGGCCATGGCGGCCGAGCGGCTCCGCTTCCCGGTGGTGGTGAAGCCGTACAACGGCAATCACGGCCGTGGCGTCACCCTCGATCTGCGCGACGGCCAGCACGTGCGCGAGGCGTTCCACAAGGCGCGCGAGCACAGCCGCGCGGTCATTGTGGAGACGTTCGTGAGCGGACGCGACTACCGGATGCTGGTGGTGAACGGGCAGCTCATCGCCGCCGCCGAGCGCGTGCCGGGGCACGTGGTGGGAGACGGCGAGCACAGCGTGGCCCAGCTGGTCGAGATCACGAACCGGGACCCGCGGCGCGGCATCGGGCACGAGAAGGTGCTGACGCGCCTGGAGCTCGACGACCAGGCGCAGCGCTGTCTCTCCGAGAAGGAGTACACGCGCGACACGGTCCCGCCGATGGGGGAGAAGGTCCTCCTCCGCCTCACGGGGAATCTCTCGACGGGCGGCACGGCGATCGACGTCACCGGCATCGTCCATCCCGACAACGTCGAGATGGCGACCCGTGCCATCAAGGCGATCGGCCTCGACGTCGGAGGCGTCGATTTCATCTCTCCCGACATCGCGCGATCCTACAAGGACTCGGGCGGCGCGATTTGCGAGTGCAACGCGGCGCCCGGATTCCGCATGCACGTGGCGCCGAGCGAGGGGACGCCGCGCGACGTGGCCGGACCGGTGATGGACATGCTCTTCCCGCCGGGGACGCCGTATCGAATCCCGATCGCCACCATCACCGGGACGAACGGCAAGACGACCACCGCGCGGATGGTGGCGCAAATCTTGAAATTGTGCGGGCGCCACGTCGGCCTGACGACGACCGACGGCGTCTACATCGACGGGCAGCTGACGGTGAAGGGCGACATGACCGGTCCGGTGGCCGCGCGGATGGTGCTCCGGGATCCGAGCGTCGACGTGGCGGTTCTGGAAACGGCGCGCGGCGGGATCCTGCGCCGGGGCCTCGGCTACAAGAAGTGCACGGTCGGCGCCGTGCTGAACATCAGCTCGGATCATCTCGGCCTACGCGGCGTCGACACGCTGGAGCAATTGGCCGAGGTGAAGCGGGTGGTCATCGAGGTGGCGCAGGACACGGCGGTCCTGAATGCCGACGACCCCTACTGCCTCCGCATGGCCGACCACACGAAGGCGAAGAATCTTTGCTACGTCACGATCCAGTCGCAATACCCCCTGGTGAAGGAGCACATCCGCGCGGGCGGACGCGCCATCATCCTCGAGGAGGGGGTGAACGGGAACATGATCACGCTCTTCGATCGCGGTCTTCACCTGCCGGTCCTTTGGACGCACGCCATCCCCTGCACGCTCGACGGACGCGCGGTCCACAACGTCCAGAACGCCATGTTCGCCGCCGCGATCGCCTTCGCGATGGGCGTGAAGATGGAGGACATCCGCCAGGGGCTCCGCACGTTCGACACCACGTTCGACCAGGTCCCGGGCCGGATGAACGTCCATGACCGCCATCCGTTCAAGGTGATCATGGACTACGGGCACAATCCGGCCGCGGTCCGCTCCATGTGCGAACTCGTCGACCGGATGGATGTCCGCGGGAAGCGGATCTGCGTCCTCTCCGCTCCGGGGGACCGCCGCGACGAGGACATCTTGGAAATCGGGCGCGCCGCGGCGGGACACTTCGACGCCTACATCTGCCGGCGCGACGACGGCCTGCGCGGCCGGAAGGGGGACGAGGTGCCGAGGATGCTCCGGGAGGCGCTCCTCGAGTCGGGGATCTCGCCCCAGGCGATCGACGTCGTGCCGGACGAGCAGGAGGCGATCGATGTCGCGCTCCGCCGCGGGCGCCCGGGCGATCTGATCCTCGTCTTCGCCGACGCGCTCGCCCGCTCCTGGGGCCAGATCGTCCGCTTCCGCTCCGCCGACGCGACGCAGGCCGCCGCCGAATCGTCTTCCGCCTCCGCCTCCGCGTCCGCCTCCGCGTCCGCCTCCGCTTCTGCGCTCGCGCTCGTGGAGAGCGCCGTCGGCGACGTGCCGCTCGACGAGGGGCAACTCCTGATCCGCGACGAGCGGGGAGTCCGCCTCGCCCGGGAGACGGAAGTCACCGACTGATGCAACTTCTCGATTCGCGCCGGCTCACCGGCCCGAATCTCCTCCTCGACGTCCCGGGAGCCATTCTGGACGTGGAGGTCGATCCGCGCGACGCCCCGCGGACCGAAGCCCTCTGGCGAGGCGCGCTCGCCGACTATCTCGGCGCGCTCGGATGGTCCGGCGCTCCCGTCGCCTCCCGCCCCTACGCCAAGGGCCTGACGCTCGCCTTCGGTGCGCCCCCCGATCTCCTCTACGCCGCCACCGAAGTGAACGAGGCGGCCTTGGCGTGCGTGGTCGCCTCGCTCGACGGCGCCCCGGCGCCCGACCGCGAAAGTACGCTCACGTTGCTTCGAGCGTCGATCGCGGCGGAGCGAAAGCCGTGGCTCCTCGAAATCGCCGCAGAGGCCGCGCGACGGCGCACGACGCTCCTTGCGGACGACCGCCGCGTCTCGGTGGGACTCGGAACCGGCTCCGTCGCCTGGCCGATCGAGGAGACGGAGCGCGTGGCGCCGCGCCTCGCCTGGAACGTGGTGCACGACGTGCCGACCGTGCTCGTCACGGGGACCAACGGCAAGACGACCACCGTGCGGCTGCTCGGCGCCATGGCCACAGAGGCGGGGCGCACGGCGGGGGTCACGTCGACCGACGCCGTCACGGTCGGAGGACAGATCGTGGCGGAGGGGGACTACTCCGGACCGAACGGGGCGCGAACGGTGCTCCGCGACCGCCGGGTGGAGATCGGCATCCTGGAGGTTGCGCGCGGGGGAATCCTGCGCCGCGGCCTTCCGCTTCCGAGTGTCACGGCGGCGATCGTCACGAACGTCGCGAACGATCATCTCGGCGAGTTCGGTATCGACGACGTCCCGGGCCTCGCCGACACGAAGCTGGTCGTGGCGAAGGCGGTCGGCCCGGAGGGGCGCGTGGTCCTGAACGCCGACGATCCGCTCCTCCTGGAGCGGGGGAAGCGGCTTCGGCCGCCGGTCACCTGGTTCACGCTCGATGCGGGAAATCCCGACGTCGTGGCGCATCTCGAGCGCGGCGGAGACGCCTGCCTGCTCGACGGCGACTCCCTCGTCTTCGCGCGCGGAGCGGAGCGGAGGAACGTGGCCAGTGTGGCGGACGTGCCGCTCACGTTCGGCGGAGCGGCACGGCACAACATCGCCAACGCGCTCGCCGCGATCGGTGGCGCCATGGCGCTCGGACTACCGCCCGAAGCCATCGCGCGGGCCCTCACCTCGTTCGTCAGCGATCCGTCGCACAACCCGGGTCGCGCAAACGTCTGGAGTGTGGGAGGCGCCACGGTGATCGTCGACTTTGCGCACAATCCTCACGGAGTGAGCGCGCTGGCCCGAATGATGGCGACCATGCCGGCCACGCGGCGGGCCATCGTGATGGGGCAGGCGGGGGACCGCGACGACGCCTCGATCCGGGAATTGGCCCAGAGCGCCTGGGCCATGCGGCCCGACCGCGTCTTCATCAAGGAACTGGAGGAGTATCTCCGCGGGCGCGAGCGTGGCGTCGTGCCGGAGATTTTGGAATCGGAGTTCCGCGCGCTTGGCGCGGGCGAAGGGGTCGTGTCGCGGCACGATCGCGAACTCGACGCCGTGCGGGCCGCGCTGGAGTGGGTGAGGCCCGGGGACCTTCTCCTTCTCACCGTCCACGAGCACCGCGACGATGTCATCGGTCTCCTCGACGGGCTCGGCGCGGGCCGCGGGACCAAGGGATGAGCCGGCACCGCTCCCCAGGACCGTCCCCAGGACCCTCTGGACAGGGCACGGCCTCACCCGATATCATGGACTACATGATCGTCCGCTTTCTGCTGGCCCTTCTCCTTCTTGCTTCACTCGCCTCTGCGGCCGCACCCTCCCCGGCGGCGGCTTCCGATCCCTGCGGTGCCTGTCCGGTGGCCGGCGGGCCCGAGGATGCCTGCGCCGAGAATTGCCCGCTCTGCGTCTGCGGCCCTCATCGAGCGCCGATGACGGAACCGCCCGCGATTCAAAGTCCGCTCCTTTCGCCCGTGGCCGAGTTTCTGGCAGGCGGCGATCCCGCGGCCCTCGCGCCCGCTCCCCACGACATTCTGCACGTCCCCAGGTTCGCCGCCGTCCCTCCGCAGTTCTAGATCCCCGACTCCGCACCTGATTCTACGTACCGGCTCACGCCGGTCGGCGTGACTCGGAGGCGTTTGCCGTCGCGTGTCGACGGCCTCGCCATCGACGCGAAGGAGGATTTACGAATGAACCGCATTCTCACGTTTTCGCTCGCTGCCACCATCCTGGCAACTCTGCTCGCCGCAGGATGCGGCGGCCGCGACCAGGTCCCGGCCCCGTCCGCGCAGGGTGAAGCGGCCGTGGCCACGCCGCCGGCGGCCGCCACGGGCGCGTCGCACGCCGAGGGGATCGTGCAGGGCTCCTACGCCGATTGGTGCGATGAACACGCTGTTCCCGAGACGGCATGCACGCGCTGTGACGCTTCTCTGATCGCCGCATTCAAGGCGACGGGAGACTGGTGCGAGGAGCATGGAGTCCCGAAATCGCAGTGCGTCGCCTGCGACCCCCAGTTGAAGATCACGCGCCCGCCCAAGCCGGAGGGAGTCGAATGAGCGCTGGAAGACGCCATCGGGCCGGAGGGGCGGCCGCCCTTGTGGCCTGCCTCGCGTTCGCCGCGGGATGCGGGAACGAGACGGCGCCCGCGAAGTCGGAGCAGCGCGCCGCGGCGGCACCGGCCTCGGGCACCGCGGCGGCCACCGATCTCTGTTCCGAACATGGCGTGCTCCGGGTCGTCTGCACCAAGTGCAATCCGAAACTCGCGGTGATCTTCCGGGCGAAAGGGGACTTCTGCGAGGAGCACGGACTCCCGCTCTCGCTTTGCCCGGTTCACCACCCGGAGCGCGGGGGACGGCCCCTCGTGGACGTCACTCGGAAGGAGGCTCCCGCCGACCGGACGCGGCTTCGCTTCAAGGATCGCGAGACGGCGCGCCAGGCGGGATTCGAAACCGTCGAGGCGATGCCGGACCTGGCCGGAGCGTCGATTCCGGCGACAGCGACCCTTGTCGTCGACGCGTCGCACCGTGCCCTCGTCGCGGCCGGCGCTCCGGGCGCCGTGCGCGAGATCTACGTCGAGGAGGGGGCGCGCGTGGCCGCGGGCTCCGCACTCGCGCGAATGGAAAGCGCGGCG
>JANOOP010000400.1:0-18781 GCA_031421415.1 Candidatus Eiseniibacteriota bacterium | reverse complement strand
CCCAGTTCCGCGGGCAGTTCGAGGAACGGCTCAAATCGGTTCTCAAGGAAGTGACGCGCTCGGCGGGTCAGGTGATTCTCTTCATCGACGAACTCCACACGCTCGTCGGAGCCGGGGCGGCGGAGGGCGCGCTCGACGCGTCGAACCTCCTCAAGCCCGCACTCGCGCGGGGCGAGCTCCACTGCGTCGGCGCGACCACGCTGGACGAATACCGGAAGCGAATCGAGAAGGACGCCGCGCTGGAGCGGCGCTTCCAGCCGGTCTTCGTCGGGGAGCCGACGGTCGATCAGACGATCGCGATCCTCCGCGGCCTGCGCGAACGGTACGAGACGTTTCACAAGGTGAAGATCCAGGACAGCGCGCTGGTGGCGGCGGCCGTCCTCTCCCACCGCTACCTTCCCGACCGCCAGCTTCCGGACAAGGCGATCGACCTCATGGACGAGGCGGCCTCGCGGCTTCGCATCGAGATCGACAGCCTTCCGGCGGAGATCGACACGCTGGAGCGGAAGAAGCGCCAACTGGAGGTCGAGCGCCTGGCTCTGAAGCGGGAGCGCGATGAGGCCTCGAAGTCGCGCCGGAGAGACATCGAAGCGGAAATTGCGGTGACCGAGAAGGAGCTGTCGCGCCTTCGTGCTCACTGGGAGCAGGAGCGCGCGCGCATCCAGGTGATCCACGAGATCCGAGAGCGAATCGAGGCGCTGAAGGTGGAGCAGCAGCGGGCGGAGCGAGACGCGGATCTGGAGCGCGTGGCCCGGATCCGTCACGGAGACCTTCCCAAGCTGGAAAAGCAGGCGGTCTCGGAGACGGCGGCCCTCGCCGAGTTCCAGAAGGACCTCAAGATCCTGAAGGAGGAGGTGGACGAGGAGGACATCGCCGAGGTCGTGGCGCGCTGGAGCGGCATTCCCGTGCAGCGGCTCCTGGAGGGTGAACTGGAGAAATTACTCCAGATGGAGGCGCGGCTGGGAGAGCGCGTCGTCGGCCAGGAGCGGGCCGTCCGCGCCATCTCGGACGCGGTGCGTCGCGCGCGCGCCGGGCTCCAGGATCCGAACCGGCCGCTCGGCTCCTTCCTCTTCCTCGGCCCCACCGGCGTCGGCAAGACGGAGCTGGCGCGGGCCCTGGCGCAGTTTCTCTTCGACGACGAGCGCGCCATGGTGCGAATCGACATGTCGGAGTACATGGAGAAGCACGCCGTCTCGCGCCTCATCGGCTCGCCGCCGGGGTATGTCGGCTACGAGGAGGGCGGGCAACTCACGGAGGCGGTGCGGCGCCGTCCCTACTGCGTGATCCTCCTCGACGAGATCGAGAAGGCCCATCAGGACGTCGCGCAGGTTCTTCTGCAAATTCTGGAGGACGGCCGGCTGACCGATGGGCAAGGGCGGACGGTCGATTTCAAGAACGCCATCGTCGTGATGACGAGCAATATCGGAAGCGACCTCATCCTCGAGCACGGAGGCGAGGGGGGCGAGGCGATGCGCGCCCGGCTTCTCCAGGCGCTGCGGGGCCATTTCCGCCCCGAGTTGCTCAACCGTATCGATGAGGTCCTGATCTTCGACCCGCTCTCGATCGAGGCGCTCGAAACGATCGTGACGCTCGAATTGCGGAAAGTGGAGCAGCGGCTGAAAGAGCGCGGACTAGCGCTCCAGGCCGATCCCGGGATTCTCGTCTTTCTGGCGCGGGAGGGGTACGACCCGGTCTACGGCGCGCGCCCGCTTCGCCGGCTCATCGAGCGGCTGGTGCAGAATCCCCTCGCGCGGCGGATTCTCCAGGGCGAGTTCCGCCCCGGAGATCGGATCCGGGTCCGCCTCGGCGACGTGAACGCGGGCGAAGAGCCGGGTGCGTTTCGATTCGAGCGGGTGGAAAAGCCCGAAACCGCAAGCGCCGGGGCGTTTTCCGCTTGACGCCCTCGCGGACGCGCGGCTAGCGTGGCGGTTCGCGTTCCCGGAAGCCGATCGAAGTCCACGCAACCCCGCCGAGGTCCATGACGGTCGGTCTATTCATGCGCCTTTCCGAGCTGTTGAACGAGCAATCGATCAGTCTGTCCCTCACGGCTCGCGACAAGGAGTCGTGCATCAAGGAGCTGGTCCAGCTCCTTGAGACCGCGCATGGCGTGAACACGAAGGGCGAGATCCTCAGCAAGGTCCTCCAGCGCGAGTCGATGATGTCGACCGGCATCGGAAACGGCGTCGCCATTCCCCACGGGAAGACCCGCCTGCTGGACCATCTGGTGGCGGCTTGCGGCGTCAGCGCGACGGGCGTCGAATTCGACACGATGGACGGGGAGCCAGCGACCCTCTTCATCCTCCTGGTCTCCCCCGAAAGCCTCCGCGGACCCCACGTGAAGGCCCTGGCGAATGTCTCGCGGCTCCTCAAGGAGGAGTCGATCCGCTCGGCGCTTCGCCAGAGCGCCTCGCCGCAGCAGTTTCTCGAGGTCCTCCGCGACGCCGAGAGCCGGTATCTGTAGGGTTTTCCGCCCAACGCCGGGTTGACGTCGGGGCCGCCCCCCTGCTACCGTTCCGCCATCACCTGCCGTCCCCGAGAAAGGAGTCAATCCCTTCCATGAAGTCGTTTCATGGCCTTTTGGCGGGCACCCTCGTGCTTGCTGCGGTCGTCGGTTGCGGCGATGTCCCGCCACCGCTCAAGGACAAGGGTTCCTACGCACCGATCATCACCGGATTGAAGAACAACACCGGGGAGCCGGCCGTCCGCGGCATTCCGAACGACCTCCAAGTTCTGATCACGAACGTGAATGAACTCACGCTGACGATCCACTGGTCGGCGAGTGCGGGAGTGTTTTCGGACTCCACCGGCCTCACCGCCGTCTGGACCCCGCCCGACGCGGTCGGCACCGACACGGTCGTCGTCTCGGTCGAGTCGAGCGACGGCACGAAGACCTTCTTCAAGTCGACGACGTTCCCGATGTACGTGGACAATCTCTACGAGCGTTGGACGAAGGACATCGCCATTCAGTTCGATCCCGCTCCGACCGCGAGCGGCGGACTCGTCTTCGCCCAGTTCCGGAACAACATCACCGGAGCGGGAGACGTCTACCGGATCACCGCGCCGCTCGGTCTCACCGAGAAACTGACGTCGAACTTCTTCTCCGTTGCCTCGCCGACCCCGCGGGGAGACGAGCAGCAGGTGGCCTTTACCGGCCGCCGGCGCACGAGCGATTCGACCTCCATCTGGCTCCTTCCGTGGGCGGGCGGCGACACGCTCACGGCCACGAAGCTGACCCAGGCGAACAACCAACTCCAGCGGTTCCTGGGGCACCCTCGCTTCTCGTGGAACGGCGCGTTCCTCATGTACGCGAGCGATTCCGACTTGATCGGCCTCCCGAAACTTTGGTATCGCGATGCCATGACGCTTGTGGCGCCGGTCCGGTTGGTGAGCAACTCGCCCACCTCCGACATCGTGAGGTATTCCTATCTCCCCGCCAACTGGGGACCGGGAGGTACGAACACGGCTCCGCCGGATTCGATCGTCACTCCCTCGGTCGAGGCGTTCAATGTGGTCGGGCAGACCGCGCGAGGGACGTTCAAGTTCAGAACTCCCCTCTTCGTGGGGCCCGCGCCGGCCACGGATCTAGCGTGGATCGCCGACACGACGATCGCCGAACCCGACTGGTCGTTCAATGGAACGCACATCGTCTTCTCGCGCCGCGCGCCGGGGACGACCCATCGGGACATCTGGATGCTCCCGACCGACGCGACGAGTTTCGCGCAAGCCACGCAGATCACGCGCGGCCCCGCCGACGACTCGCATCCCCGTTTCTCGAAGGACGGCTCGGTCATTTTCTTCGTCTCGAATCGCCAGGACCGCTACGGCCTGAACGGAATCTTCGCCACCGAACGGCGCGGAACCAATCTCTGGAGCGTCCGGCGGTACGACATACCCTAGGAACTCGATCGGGGGACCGGACGGCCCGCCCGGTCTCCCGATGAGGTCCCCATGAAGCAGCGCGATCCCTCCCACCTGTCGTTCAACACCCTCTGCGTTCACGGCTCCGGCGGCGCCGACCCGGCCACGGGAGCCGTCTCCACGCCCATTTACCAGAGCAGCACGTTCGCCTTCGGGAGCGCCGAAGAGGGCGCCGCCATCTTCGCCGGAGAGCGCGAAGGATATTTCTACACCCGCCTCGGAAATCCGACCCAGGCGGCCTTCGAGCGGGAGATGGCCTTCCTCGAGAGGGGGGAAGCCGCGCTCGCGACGGGAAGCGGTATGGCCGCCACGACCACGGCGGTCTTCACGCTCGTCCGCGCGGGAGACAACATCGTCGCCGCCCACACGCTCTACGGCGGCACGCACAAGCTCTTCAACGAACTCTTGCCCCGCTTCGGAGTCGAGGCGCGCACCATCGACGCCAACGATCCGGAGGCGCTCGCGCGCGCGGTCGACAAGAAGACGAAGCTCCTCTTCGTCGAGACGCCCGCGAATCCGACGCTCTCCATCGTCGATCTCCGCCTCTGCGTCCGCGAGTGCCGGCGGCACCGAATTCCGTTGATCGTCGACAACACGTTCGCCACGCCGTATTACCAGCGCCCTCTCGAGCTGGGCGCCGACATCGTCATTCACAGCGCCACGAAGTACATCGGCGGCCACGGCGACACCGTGGCGGGGGTGATCGTCGGGAAGAAGGACTTCGTCAAGCAGGCGCGCTTCGAGATAATCCGCGATCTGGGGGGAATCCTCAGCCCCTTCAACGCGTGGCTCCTCCTGCGCGGGCTGAAGACGCTCCCCGTGCGGATGGAGCGGCACTCCGAGAATGCCATGCAGATCGCGCAATTCCTCCATTTCCACCCCAAGGTGGCGCGCGTCTGGTATCCGGGCCTGCGGACGCATCCGCAACACGAGATCGCGGCGGGGCAGATGAGCGGTTTCGGCGGCATGCTCGCCTTCGAATTGAAGGGAGGCCGGGCGGCGGGCGGGACGCTTCTCAATTCGGTCGAGCTGATGACGCTGGCGGTGAGTCTCGGAGATTGCGACACCCTGATCGAGCATCCGGCCTCCATGACACACTCCACCTACTCCTCGGAGGAGCTGGCGGCGGTCGGAATCGGCGACGGACTGGTCCGTCTCTCGGTCGGAATCGAGGGAGTGCAGGATCTGATCGCCGACCTCGACCAAGCCCTGGCCAGGGTGCCGGCGTGACCGGCGCCCCGGGCGGCGCGGCCGGGGCGGGTGAACGAACCTTCGCCTCGACCTTTCTCCGCTACTGGCTTCCCGCCGTCGGCTACGTCGGACTCATCTTCAGCCTCTCCTCCATCCAAGGAACCGATCTGCCCGGCGGCTTCCCGAATATGGACAAGATCGCTCATCTCCTGGAGTATTCGTTGTTCGGACTCCTGCTCGGGCGCGCCGTTCGCTTCACGCTGGCCGGCCGGGGACGCACCGCGGCAATGGTGTCGACCGTCCTCCTCGGCGCCGCGATCGGCCTCGCCGACGAGCTTTATCAGCGGCGCGTGCCGGGGCGGAGCAGCGACATTCGGGATTGGATGGTGGACGTGGCGGCGGTCGCCGCCGCCGTCCTCTTCACGCAATGGGTGAGCACGCGCTCGCTGCGAGCCCGCGCCGCGCGAACCGCCCGGGAAGGAAACGCATGAAATTCCAGGTGCCGCGCGGCACGCGCGACATCCTGCCGCCCGATTCGGACCGCTGGGCGGAGATCGAGGGCCAGGCGAGGCGGATCCTCGGCAGCTACGGCTACCGGGAAGTTCGCACGCCGATCTTCGAGGCGACGGAACTCTTCGTCCGAAGCGTCGGCGAGTCGACCGACATCGTCCGGAAGGAGCTCTACACCTTCGAGGACCGGAAGGGACGTTCGCTGACGCTTCGTCCCGAGGGGACCGCGGCGCTCGTGCGCGCCTACCTCGAAAGCCCGGTCCTTCGCCAGGAATCGCCGGCGCGGCTCTCGTACCTGGGGCCGATGTTTCGCTATGAACGTCCGCAGGCGGGCCGGTACCGGCAGTTCTGGCAAATCGGCGCGGAACTCCTCGGCTCGAAGGAGCCGTCGGCCGACGCGGAGATGATCGATCTCTTCGTGTCGATCATGCGCGCGGTGGGGCTTCCGAACGTGAAGGTGCTCCTCAACTCCCTCGGAGACGCGGCCTGCCGCCCGGTCTACCGCGAGCAGGTGCGCGAGTACTTCGGCCGGCATCTCGACCGGCTCTGCGAGGACGACCGCGAGCGATGGAAGGCGAATCCGCTCCGGATACTCGACTGCAAGCTCCCGGCGTGCCAGCCGGTCCTGGCCGAGGCGCCCAGCGTGCTCGACGCGCTCTGCGGCGACTGCCGCGCCCACTTCGCCGCGGTGCAGGAGGCGCTTCGCGCGCTCGGCATCGACGTGGAGGTGGCGCCGCGCCTGGTGCGCGGGCTCGACTACTACACCCGCACGGTCTTCGAGGTGCACGCGGCGAACCTGGGCGCGCAGAGCGCCGTCGGCGGCGGCGGGCGCTACGACCAGCTGGTGCAGGAACTGGGCGGACCCGAGACGCCCTCGATCGGATTCTCGATCGGGATGGACCGGCTCCACATCGCCACCGGCGGCGTGCGGCCCGAGGGAGCACCGGCCGCGCCCGACGCCTTCGTGGTGGCACGGCAGCCCGAGGCGGCGTCCGAAGCGCTGATCGTCGCCCGCGCGCTCCGCGGCTTGCTCGATCCCGGCGAGGGCCGCCCGCTCCGCGTCATGACCGACGTGCAGGGGCGAAGCGCCTCGTCCCAGATGAAAGTGGCTTCGCGCGTCGGCGCCACGCATGTCGTCTTCGTGCCGCGCGACGCCGAGGGATTCGCCGTTCGCGACATGGTCGCCGGAAAGGACGAAATGAAGCAGCCCGATCTCGACGCGCTCCGCACCTGGCTTCGCGCCCGCCGCGCGGCCGGCCGGGAATCGCGATGACCTTTATCGAACCGCTCCTTCAGCGCCGGCGGACGCACCGCTGCGGCGACCTCCGCCCCGAGCAGGCCGGCGCCCACGTCCGCCTGATGGGCTGGGCCCACCGCGTTCGCGATCACGGGGGCGTTCTCTTCCTCGACCTCCGCGACCGCTACGGACTCACGCAGGTCGTCTTCCGCCCCCAGAAGCTGAACGCGAAGACGATGGAGCGGGCGCGGGAGATCGGCAGCGAGTTCGTGGTGCTCGTGGAAGGGACCGTGCTCCAGCGGCCGCCGGGGAGCGAGAATCCCGAGCTTCCGACCGGCGGGATCGAAGTCGAGGCCGACGCGCTGGCGATTCTCAACACCAGCAAGACGCCTCCGTTCCCGCTCGACGATACCGGGACGACGGCGTCGGAAGACATCCGCCTCCGCTACCGCTATCTCGATCTCCGCCGCGAGCCGCTAAAGCGGAACATCGTCTTCCGGCACGACATGGTGCGCACGGTGCGCGACTACCTCTCGGACCAGGGATTCCTGGAGATCGAGACGCCGCTTCTGGTGAAACCGACTCCCGAGGGCGCGCGCGACTACATCGTGCCGTCCCGCGTTCATCCGGGCCGCTTCTTCGCGCTGCCGCAGTCTCCGCAACTCTACAAGCAAATCTTGATGGTGTCGGGCTTCGACCGTTACTACCAGATCGCGAAGTGCCTCCGGGACGAGGATCTCCGCGCCGACCGCCAGCCCGAATTCACGCAGATCGATCTCGAGATGAGCTTCGTCGCCGAGGAGGACGTCTTCGGCGTGGTGGAGGGGATGCTGGAGGCGGTCTTCCGGCGCAATCTCGGCCGCGAGCTGAAGATTCCTTTTCCCCGTATGACCTACCGCGAATCGATGCATCGCTACGGAAGCGACAAGCCAGACCTCCGCGTTCCGTTCGAGATCAAGGACGTGACGGCGGCCGCCGGCGGCGGAACGATGGAGAAATTCCGGGAAGCGTTGGCCGATCCAGCCGCGCTCATGACCGGCGTGCTCCCCGTGCCAGGGCAGAGTGTCGCCTCGCGCCGCGAGATCGACGGGTGGGAGGCCGCGGCCAAGCTGACGGGCGCGACCGGTCTCGCCTGGGCGCGCGTGAAGGGGGGTGGGCTCGACGGAGGAATCGCGAAGTTCTTCACCGAAGGCGACGCCGCGGCGAAGCTGATCGCGGCGGCCGGCGCCAAGGAGGGCGATCTGCTCCTCCTCGCCTCGGGTCCGCGCGCCATCGTGCTCCGCGCGCTCGGAACCGTCCGGACGCAGATCGGAAACCAGAAATTCACGCTCGACCCGAAGGATTTCCGCTTTGTCTGGGTCCATCAGTTCCCGCTCTTCGAGTGGGACGAGGGACGCGGCGCCTGGGCGCCGGCGCACCACATTTTCACCATGCCGCTCGACGAGCACCTCGCCTACCTGGAATCGGATCCAGGCAAGGTGCACGCGCAGCTCTACGATCTTGCGGCGAACGGAAACGAGCTCGCTTCGGGGAGCATCCGGATTCACCGGAAGGACATCCAGGAGCAGGTCCTCCGCATCATCGGGATGAAATCGGAGGAGGCGCACCACAAGTTCGGCTTCCTGCTGGAGTCGTTCGAGTACGGCGCGCCGCCCCACGGCGGCATTGCGCTCGGTCTTGACCGGCTGGTCGTCCTCTTCAGCGGAGGGGACTCCATCCGCGACGCCATCGCCTTCCCGAAGACCGCGAGCGCCACGTCGCTCATGGACGGCGCGCCGTCCGTGGTCGATCCGGCCGACCTGCGGGAGCTGAAGCTCCGGATCGACGGCTAGGGGGCCGCGGGGGGCCTTCCCGGGAGTCTGGGAGCCGGATCCGCCGATTCACCTGGCACCCTTCCTGCCTCCCAAGCGGTCAGGAGGCGTGGCCTTGACTTCCACTCGGGTGAGCCCTACCGTGGAGCCACTGACGGGGGTGCCGGTTGGGATCCCCGTCGATGATTTAAATTGAATAAATACAATAACTTACAAACAAAGCATCGCGCCCCGTTCCGTGGGGTGCGCCTCCGTGGACGCTCGGTGCCGACCAGCGTCCGTCCGGACGATTTCTGGCCGCGCTCCCATTCCAGCCTCCCCAGAGCCCCCCGATTTATGTTCCTAATTATCATAACGGCAATGGTTTGCGGGTGCGGTGGCGCGACGGTTCCGTGTCCGACCCCGACGGCCGACCTGGACCGCCATCGGGAGGAATCGATGGAGGCGCAGCGTGCGGCCTCGCGTGCGGCGTCGGAGGCCCGAGTCGCCGAGGCCAGGCGGGCCGAAACCGAGCGCCGGCTGGCCGCGGCACGCGCGGCCCACGACTCGGTCACGATCGACGCCGCCGGGCAGCCGGTGCGGAAGTCGGAACCATGAGGCTTGGCCATGGGGCGACGACGGCGATGATCGTCGTGCTCGGGTTCGGTTCCCTGTGTGGGTGTGGAAAGCCCGTCCTGAGGATCGCGGACGCGTCGCTGGGGGACTATTTCACGGCCAAGGAGTACGAGAAGCTACGCGAGGAGCAGCGTCTGGAGTACTGCCAGGAGTTGGCCGAGCAGGATTCCATGTATCGCGAGGAGATCGCCGACGCACGATCGGCCGCCGATCGCTACGCCGGCCGCGCGCTCGGGGCCCGTGCCGGGGCCGACTCCTTGGCGAGACTGGCCGATTCGCTGGAAGCGAAATTGGCGACGGTTCGCGAGGCCTCCACGTTGGCCGGAGGCGCTGTCATCGCCGTCGGCGCGGGCGATTCGCTCTGGCGCATCGCGGCCCGCGAAACGATCTATGGCGACGGCCGTCGCTGGAACGAACTCTACGAGGCGAACCGGGACCGGATTCGGGACGCCGATCGGATCTATCCGGGACAGGAGCTGGTGGTACCGAGATGACGACCCCCACGACCGAAACAACCCGCACCGTCGCGCTCGACGAGGTAGATCCGCTGGCCCTCTTCGGGCGGAACGACGCCAATTTGCGGGTTCTGGAGCGGAGCTACCCCGTGTCGCTCACGTACCGCGACGGCAAGATCGCCGTGCGCGGCGAGGGCCCGGCCGTCGACGAGGTGAGCGCGATCCTCACGTCGCTCGCCGACCTGGTCCGGCGCGGCGCCGTGCTCGAAGAGCACGACGTCCACAATTTCGTCGGCATCTCCGACCCGGCCGACCGTGAGGCGTCCCAGGCCCTCTACGAGCGCCCCATCCTCTTCACGTTCGACAAGCGGTCGATCCGCGTGAAGACGCTGGGGCAGGCGCGCTACGTGCAGGCGCTCCTGAAGCACGACATCGTCTTCTCCATCGGGCCTGCCGGAACCGGGAAGACCTATCTCGCCGTCGCGGCCGCCGTGAACGCGCTGAAGGCGCGGCAAGTGGAGCGGATCTTCCTGGTCCGCCCCGCGGTGGAGGCCGGGGAAAGCCTCGGATTCCTCCCCGGCGACATGAAGGACAAGGTCGATCCGTACCTGCGCCCGCTCTACGACGCGCTGAACGACCTTCTCTCCTACGAGAAGATCCGGCGCTTCCTCGATCTCGGCGTGATCGAAGTCGCGCCGCTCGCCTACATGCGCGGCCGGACGCTCAACAACGCGTTCGTGATCCTCGACGAGGCGCAGAACACGACCGTCGGCCAGATGAAGATGTTTCTGACGCGGCTCGGCTACGGCTCGAAGGCGGTGATCACGGGCGATGTCACGCAGATCGACCTGGCGGCCCAGACGCCATCTGGCCTCGTGGAGGCGCAGGCGATCCTCCATGGCGTGCCCGACCTCTCCTTCGTCTATCTGAACGAGCGGGACGTCGTGCGTCATCACCTGGTGCGCGAGATCATTCGCGCGTTCGACGTGCACGACAAGGCGACGGGCACCGAACGAGGACGGCATGGCCGCTGAGAATCTCCGAGTTATGGAATCGCGGCGGCGCGAGCGCGCCCCCTGGCGGAGCGCCATCGCGGCCATCTTCGGCCCGCGGTTCCGGCGCATCACGCTCTTCGTCGGCTTCCTGGCGTACGCCTGCCTCCTCTTCCCACGGGATCCCTCCTTCGAGGTGATGACCCTCCGCGAGGGCTATCCGGCGAAGCGCGACCTGATCGCGCCGTTCCAGTTCTCTCTCCTGAAAGAGAAGGCGCAGTACCGTGCCGAGCAGGGAATCGCCGCGCGCCGCGTCGCCCCCGTCTATTCCGTCGACGCGACCGTGACGGCCTCGGCGCAGTCGCTCCTCGACTCGCTTCGCACCGCCTCCTCCGAGGGGGGCGGCCTCGCCGCGCGCGTGCGGGCGCTGGGGCTGACGCCCGAGGCGACCCGGACGCTCTCCGGCGCGGACTCCCGCCGCATTCTCCCGATGGCCGCCCGTCTGGCCGGTCAGGCGCACACGGCGGGGCTGGTCCCCGAGGTGGAGAGCGCGCGCCTCGACACCGAGTCTCCGGTGGCGATGATCGAGAAGGACGGCATGCGCCTTCGGACACCGTGGGAGGCGCTCCTCGACCTGAACCAGCTCCGCGATGCCGCGTGGGACGAGGGGGTGCGCGCCTTCTCGGGCCGTCCGGAGGCGGCGCAGGCGCTCCAGGAACTCGTCCTGGCGACGGCCGCGCCGAACCTCCATTACGAAGCGTCCACCACCGAGCGACTCCGGGCCGAGGCGCGAAGCGCGGTGAATCCCTATGACGGACTCGTTCGGAAGGACGAGAAGATCATCGGGAGCCACGAAATCGCGACCGTAGACCACATCCGGAAACTGGAATCGCTCCGGGCCTGGGGGGCACACCAGAAGCCGGCCCCGGACTGGAAGCGCGATGTTCCGCCCGTCCTTGGACGGCTGGTCCTGATCGCGTTCCTGATCCTCGGATTCGCCACGTATCTGAAGCTTCACCATCCGGGCGTCTACGCCGAGACGCCGCCGCTCCTCCTCCTGGCCATCCTCTCGGCCCTGGTCATGGGAGTCGGCTGGCTGGTGGTGAACGAGTTCCGCGGCTACGAGATGCTGATTCCGATGACGGTCCTGTCGCTCTCGGTCGCGCTCCTCTTCGGGAACGCGCTCGCCTTCGCGGCCACGCTCGTCGCGTCGCTCCTGACCGGCGTCGTGTTCGGGCTCGGCCTGCCGTTCCTGACCGGGAGCGCGCTCGCCGGAATTGCCGCCATCGCCACCGCGACCGGCGTGCGCCGCCGCCGCGACTTCTACCGGCCGATGCTCGTCGTCGCGGTCACCTACGCGCTCGCCATCGCCGCCATGGGCCTCGTGGACGGCGCGCGGCTCGACATTCTCCTCCGCCGCATGGCGTGGGGCATGGCGGCGGGGCTCGCCTCGGTGCTGGCGGTCACGATCATCCTTCCACTCCTCGAGAGCCTCTTCACCGTGACGACCGACATCACGCTGCTGGAATTGGCCGACCTGAACCGGCCGATCCTCCGCCGCCTGATGCTCGAGGCGCCGGGGACGTACCACCACAGCATCGTCGTCGGCACCCTTGCCGAATCGGCGGCCACGGCGATCGGCGGAAATCCGCTTCTCGCTCGTGTCGGCGCCTACTATCACGACATCGGGAAGATCGACAAAGCGGAGTACTATGTGGAGAATCAGTCGAGCGCGCGGAACCGGCACGAGAAGCTCTCGCCGACGATGAGCAGCCTCATCATCCAGGCGCACGTCCGCGAGGGCGCCGAGATCGCGCGGAAGGAGAAGCTCCCGAAGGCGATCGTGGCCGCGATCCAGGAGCACCACGGGACGACAATCCTGACCTTCTTCTACGCGAAGGCGCAGCTGGAGCTGAAGAAGAAGGGGGAGCAGAAGAAGGCGGCGCATCCCTCCGAGATCCACGTGCCGGAGGCCGAGTTCCGCTATCCGGGGCCGAAGCCGCAGTCGAAGGAGACCGCGGTTCTCATGCTCGCCGACGCCGTGGAGGCCGCGGCGCGCTCGCTGAACGAACCGACGCCCGGGAGGATTCGCGGCGTCGTCAACCGAATCCTCGAGGCGCGCGTCAAGGATGGCCAGCTCGATGAAAGCCCGATCACGTTCGAAGACCTCGCCCGGATCCGGGACTCGTTCATCCCGATCCTCACGGCTCTCTTCCACGCGCGCGTCCACTACCCGGGCGTCTTCGCCGAGGAGCCCCGCATCGTTCGTCCCTCGGACGACCGTGGCCAGTCCCGCGAAGGATCCCGGCTTAAGATCGACAACTCTTAGGGCGCTCGCCGTCGACGCGCTCCGCCTCCTCGGCAGGCCGCGCGCCTCGCTCTCCATCGTTCTCGCCGACGACGCCATGGTGCGCGCCCTCAATCGCGACTACCGCGATTCGGACAAGGCGACCGACGTGCTCTCCTTCTCCTTCGCCGCGCCCGAGGCCCTCGCCGACCCGACGTCGCGCGTCTTCCTGGGAGAGATCTACCTCTCCGTCGAGACCGCGCGCCGGCAGGCCCGCGCGGCCCGGCGCCCCTTCGCTCGCGAGATCGCCCACCTCACCCTGCACGGGATCCTCCATCTCCTGGGGCACGACCACGCGAAAGCCGCCGAGCGCCGCTGCATGCGGGGGGAGGAGCGGCGCCTGACGCGCCTCCTCTCGGCGCGCATTCGGGCGCTCCAAGTGCTATAATTCCGGTATGTTGCGCCGCCTCAGGACTTATTTCCTCACCGGACTCCTGGTCCTCGCCCCGCTGGCGATCACCGGCTACATCGTCTACCGCCTCTTCGTCTGGGTCGATCACCTCCTCGGCACGACGCTTCGCGGCGGCTACATCCGCCCCGACGGCGTTCCGGGGCTCGGGTTCCTAACGGTGCTCGTCATCATCACAATCACCGGCGCCTTCGCGAACAACATCCTCGGAAAGCAGCTCGGCGCCCTCCTCGAGACGATGCTCTTCCGGATTCCGCTCCTGCGCGGCGTCTACAGCACCCTGAAGGAGATCGGCGAGGCGATCCTGAGCGACCGCGGGAACGCCTTCCAGCGGGTGGTCCTCATCGAGTACCCGCGGCCGGGGATGTACAGCATTGGGCTCATCACGGGCGACGCGCCGTCCACGTTCGACGAGGCCTCGGGGAAGAAACTGCGTGGTGTCTTTCTGCCGACGCCCCCCAACCCCACGACCGGACCGCTGGTTTACTGCGCCGACGATCAGATCATCCCGACCACGCTTCGCGTGGAGCAGGCGATCAAGATGGTGGTTTCGGGCGGCGTGGTCGTCCCTCCGAAGGCGGGAGCAGCCGGCCGGTCCGGCAAAGGCGACGCGGCCACCTCGGAGAGCCCGGACTAGCCGCGTGGCGATCGTCGAGACCGATGCCCTGGTGATCCGCTCCCATCGCCTGGGGGAGACGAGCCTGATCGTGAGCCTCTTCACGGCCGACTTCGGGCTCCTCCGCTGCGTGGCGAAGGGCGCGCGGGGGCCGAAGAGCCGCTTCGGCGCGGCGCTCGAGCCGGGGGTGCGGCTCCGGGCCGTCGTCTACCGGAAGCTGAATCGGGATCTCCAGCTCCTTACGAAGGCGGATGTCGTCACCTACTGGCCCGCGCTCTGGGAGGATCCCGACCGCTTCGCCCGCGCCGGCGCCGTTCTCGAATTCCTGGAGCGCGCCGCGTACGGGGAGGTGGAGGACCCGGAGCTTCTGGAACTCGCGACCGATACGCTGGCGGCCATGGGCCGGGCCCCCCTGCCCGCCACCGAAGCGATGCTCCGCGCGTTCGAGGTGCAGGCCTGCCGGCGCCTCGGATACGCTCCCGAGCTCACGGTCTGCCTGGAATGCCGGCGGCCCCTCGAAGGAGGCGGCCTCTTCCATCCGGTGCGTGGCGGCCTTCTCTGCGGGGCGCCTTGCGGGGACGATGCCGGCGCCTTCCGTATTTCGGCGAAGGCGCGCCTGACGCTGGTGGCCCTGGCCGAGCGCCCCGTGGCCGGCATCGCGGAGTGGAGCATGGAACGCTATCCCGGGCCCGAGGTGGCCCGGGCGATCGAACGATTCCTCGCGGCGCATCTGGAGCGCTTCGAGGGCTTGCGCGCGCTGAGGGTTGGCGAGCAGCTCGCACGCTACGCGGGAGGAACGAGATGACCGACGCACGGGACGACCGCGCGCCGTCGATGGTATTCCAGGAAACGCTGCTTCGGCTGGAGGAGTTCTGGTCGAAGCAGGGGTGCGTCCTCCTCCAGCCCTACGCGGGCGAAGTCGGCGCCGGGACGTTCAACCCGGCGACCTTCTTCCGCGTTCTGGGGCCCGAGCCGTGGAAGGCCGCCTACGTCGAGCCCTCCCGCCGTCCCAAGGATGGACGCTACGGGGAGAATCCGAACCGGCTCCAGAATTTCTATCAGTACCAGGTGGCGCTGAAGCCGGCGCCCGAAAACGTTCTGGAGCTCTACCTCGAGAGCCTTCGCCACATCGGCATCGAGATCGAGAAGCACGACGTCCGCTTCGTGGAAGACGACTGGGAGTCGCCGACGCTCGGCGCGTGGGGTCTCGGCTGGGAGGTCTGGCTGGACGGACAGGAGATCACGCAGTTCACCTATTTCCAGCAGTCGGGCGGCGTCGATCTCGATCCGATCACCGCCGAGATCACCTACGGGATCGAGCGGATCGCCTGCTATCTACAGGGCGTGGACCGGATCATGGACCTCCAGTGGTCGCGCGATCTCCGCTGGGACGATCTCTTCCTCCAGGCCGAGCGCGAGTGGTGCGTCTTCAACTTCGAGCAGTCGGACGCCGCGCTTCTCTTCGAGATCTTCGAGAAGTTCGAGCGCGAAGCGGCCCGATTACTACAAGCGGGGCTGGCGCTCCCCGGCTACGACTACGTCGTCAAATGCTCCCACGCGTTCAATCTCCTCGAAGCGCGCGGCGCCATCGGCGTCACCGAACGGGTCTCCTACATCGCGCGCGTGCGGAAACTGGCCCGCATGGCGGCGAGCGTCTACCTGAAGCAGCGCGAGGAGCTGGGGCATCCGCTCCTGGCCGCCGCCGCGCGGGGAGCGTCCCGTGGCTAGGCACCTCCTCCTCGAGATCGGATGCGAGGAACTCCCGGCGTCGTTCATTCCTCCGGCCCTCGAGGAACTGGAACGCGTGGGACGCGCCGGCCTCGCGGAGGCGCGACTGGCCCACGGATCGCTCCGGGTTCTCGGAACGCCGCGGCGCTTGGCCCTCCTCGTGGAGGGGCTGGCCGAGCGGCAGGAAGACCGGGTCCGCGAAGTCCTGGGCCCCGCCATCAAGGTCGCCTACGACGCGCAGGGTCAGCCGACCAACGCCGCGAAGGGCTTCGCCAAGGGGGCGGGCATTCCCGTGGAGGCCCTGGAGAGGGCCGAGACTCCGAAGGGCGAATATCTCCTCGCCCGCGTTCACGAGACGGGGAAGGCGGCCGGTGAGGTCTTGCCCGGGCTCCTCCGCGAGTGGATCGTGGGACTTCACTTTCCGAAGACGATGCAGTGGAACGCCAGCGGGCGCTTCGCGCGTCCGGTCCGGTGGCTCGTCGCGTTGCTGGACGGAGAGGTCCTGCCGCTCGAGTGCTTCGGTGTCGCGGCCGGCGCCCGTTCGCGCGGACACCGGACCATCGCGCCCGGGTGGGTCGAGATCGCCCGCCCCGAGAACTATGAGCGCGCGCTGCTCGACGCCGGCGTGGTCGTCGACCCTGCCGAGCGGACGCGGCGGATCGAAGCGGCGCTGGTCGCGGCCGCGGTGCCGCTCGGCGGCCGGGCGGTGCGGGACTCCGAGCTCCTGGAGGAGGTGATCCACCTCGTCGAGTGGCCGGAGGCGGTGGTCGGCTCGTTCGATTCCAAGTACTTGCAACTCCCGCGCCCCGTCGTCGTCACGGCCATGCGCGCGCACCAGCGCTACTTCGCCGTCGAGCGTCCGGACGGATCGCTCCTCGGCAATTTCATCATGATCCGGAGCGGCCGCGGCGAGGGAGCCGATCAGGTCCGCCGCGGGACCCAGGCGGTCCTGCGCGCCCGGCTCGAGGACGCACGCTTCTACTGGGAGAACGACCTGAAGGGGGGCTTCGAGTCGAAGGTCGAAGCGCTGAAGGGGATGGTCTGGCACGAGAAACTCGGCTCCATATACGACCGGACCCAGCGCCTCGGCTTCCTGGTGGAGGAACTGGCGAGGACGCTCGCGCCGCAGGCCCGCGCCGCCGCTTCGCGCGCCGCGCGGCTCTGCAAGGCCGACCTGGCCACGGAGATGGTCCGCTCGGGGAAGGAGTTCGCCACGCTTCAGGGAATCGTCGGAGCGGAGTACGCGGCGGCGACCGGCGAGCCCGAGGGGGTCGTCCGCGCCATTCGCGAGCATTACCTGCCGCAGGGGCCGTCCGACCCGCTTCCCGCGTCGGTCGAGGGGACGCTCCTCAGCCTCGCCGACCGGCTCGAGGCGATGGTGGGGGGGCTGCGCGCTGGTCTCGAGGTGACCGGCTCTCAGGATCCGTACGGGTTGCGGCGCGCGGGGAACGGCGTCGTCCGCATTCTCCTCGAGAAGAAACTCCGGCTCGACGCTCTGGCTGTCGCCGAGCGCCTCTCGTCCTTCTTCGAGAAGTCGGGTATTCCGGCCGACCCGAAGGCGGGGGACCTGTCGCTCTTCTGGGCGCAGCGCGTGGAAAGCGCCCTGGAGGAGCTGGGGGTCTCTCACGACAGCGCCGCGGCTGCTCTGGCGGTCCGGCCCGGCGACCCTCTCGACGTCCTGGCCAGGGCGCGCGCCATCGACGCGATCAGGAAGAGCCCCGATTTCGACGGGCTCATGGTGGGGTATCGCCGCGCCGCCAACCTGCTCCGGACCGCGAAACCGGAGGATATCGCCGTCTCGGATACTCCGCTGGCCGAGAGGGCGGAAAATTTCGGGGAAAAGGTGGAGGCCGACCTGCATCTGGAGACGAAGATGGCCCGGCAGGCCGTCGAGACGCTGCTCCAGGCGGGGGAGCCCGATTACGGGAAAGTGCTGAAAATTCTCCTGGGACTGAGACCTTCGATTGACGGATTTTTCGACGGTGTTATGGTTATGGTTGATGACACCGTCGTCAGAAGGCGTCGCCTCACTCTCCTGGAGGAGGTGCGGCAGACCTTTCTCCGGATCGCCGATTTCTCACGGCTTCCAGCCGGCGCAGGTCAAAAAGCTGCTTGACACTAGCCGGTTTCTAACCTATACTGATGCGGTAATGGAGACAAAATAACTTGTCTTCAGGAAGCCGCAACCGCTAGGACCGATTGAGCTTACAGCAAATGCGCGACACCCGATTGGCTGACGGTGCGGCTTGTTTCGTCTTTGGGAAGGGTTACGTCCGACAGGATATGTCTGCTGAATAGAACGAGTGTAAGGGGGTGAGAGAACTCCAGCTCTCTGGCTACCACTCGAAATTGGAATGATTTAAGAGATTTGAAGAATCGATAGACCAAAACAAAAAAAACGAGAAAGGAGGTCGGTAAACACTCTCGTGAAGGGGACGTCCACCAAGCTCGATCCTGTCCCGACGAGCGGACGAACCCGGCGCAGCACTCCGGACTCAACCAGAAGTACCGAACCCGTGTCTCGAAGTTCCAGTTAGTCCTCCCGATCTTAGGACTCCGTGTCAAGAAACGCTTAAGGAGGATGTGACAATGCGGAAAACCCTGTTCGCCTTGCTGGGTCTCGTGGCGATCGGCATGTGGGCTGTCCCTGCCCTTGCCGGTGTCGCCGTCAGCGACCCTCCCAAGGCGTTTGCGCCGATTCCCGTTGAGAATCGCGCCGGCGCGTTTGGAGCAATGGCAAAGAATGGAAGTTATCAGGCTACGCTGAGCGGAACGCTCATCAAGCAGGCCTCGGCCACGACGTCCTGGTTCCTCTATCCGGGCGCTTGCTTGGATCGGGCCGCGAACACGTGGGTCGCTCGTACCGCGGTCCAGTCCGACTCTCTCAACACGTACACCGTCGGTTCGCAGGGCGGGTACGGACGCGCGGATCTCTCGCTGGCTCCCAAGATC
>JANOOP010000399.1:0-15971 GCA_031421415.1 Candidatus Eiseniibacteriota bacterium | reverse complement strand
CTGGTCGCGGCGGGAGGCGGGCCCGCCGCCGCCGCTCGTGGAGCGCGTCGATCCAGCGCGCTACGACGTTGTTCATCACCACGGAGGGCACTGGGACCGATCGTGGGACGCCGGCGACCGCTACCTCCGAACGTTCCATTTCTCCGTCGCCGGGAAGATGAGCGTCTACCTTCGGATGGGGCGCGTTCGCACGCTCTTGAATCCGGGGAACTACCGCGCGCTGGCCGAAGAGCGCGCCTCGCTACGACGCGGATCCCGTTACATCGCCGTTGGGAAAGGGGTGCGCGACGAGCTGGTTCGATTCCACGGGGCGGCCCGCGACGCGTTCCTCGTCATCCCGAACGGCACCCGATTCGTCCCCCCGCGCGTCGGCCGCGCGGAATGGCGCCGCCGGCACGGCATCGGACCCGAGACGCCCGTCGTGCTCACGATCGGCCGTGAGGACTACGTGAAGGGGCTCGACCTCTTCGAGTGCGCCTGGCGGATGCCGGGTGCCCGCCCGCCCGGCGCTCTCTGGGTGCAGGCCGGAGGCGCGCGTCCCCGGCGCGACACGGTGAGGATCGTCACGGGCGCGATCTCTCCCGACGACGTAAACGAATGGATCCACGCGGCCGATCTGGGAGCCTTCCCGTCGTACTACGAGGGGTGCGCGCTCGCGTTGACGGACATGCTCGCGGGCGGCCTCTACGTCCTGAGCCACGCCGTCGGGGCCGCGCCGGATCAGATCCGGCCCGGCGAGAACGGGGAGTTCGTGCCGCGGCACGCCGCGGCATGGGCCGCCGCGCTCCGCCGTCGCTTCGCCGACACCCCCCGTCCGACGTCTCTTCCCTCCGCGGAGATCTATGGGTGGCCGGCGATCGCGGCGCGCGTGGAGCGCGTCTACGAGCGGCTCGCATCGGCGTCCGGCTGACGGGGCGTCGGGCCTCCGTTTCTGGTAGACTCTCGGCTCCATGCGCATTTTGTTTCTGACCTCTCGGATGCCGTCCCCGCCGGTCGGGGGCGACCGATTCCGCGTCTATCATCTCCTCCGCACGGCGGCCGAAGCGGGACACCGCATCGACCTCGTGACGTTCGACGACGGTCGTAGCGACCCCTCCGCGTTGGAGCCGCTGCGCCGGTTCACGTCGAGCTACGAGATCGTCCATCAGCCGAAGCTGGTCTCCTGGTGGTGCGCCGCGCGCGCGCTTCCCACGCGGCTTCCGCTCCAGGCCGCCTATTACCGCTCGGAGGAGATGAGCCGGCGCGTGGCGCGGGCCTTCGACCGGAACCGTCCCGACGTCGTCTACACGCACCTCTTCCGCATGGCGCCCTACGCGCTGGCGGAGCAGGGACGACGAGACGCGCGCTGGATCCTCGATCTCACCGACGTGATCTCGGGCGGGATCGAGCGGTCGCTCCCCTACCGGCGTGGCCCGCAGCAATGGCTCTATCGGGAAGAGGGAAGACGGATTGCGCGATACGAGGCGCTGGTGGCGCCCCGCTTCGACGACTGCTGGGTCATCAGCGAAGCGGAGGCGCGCGCACTCGGCGCCCTGGCGCCCCGCGCGTCGATCCGCGTCGTCCCGAACGGATTCGAGCCGGAGCGAAACATCGTCGCCCCCTCGCGCGACGCGGCGTCCCTGCTCTTCTTTGGAAACCACGACGTGCTCCACAATCGCGACGCGGCGCGGTTCCTCGTCACCGAAATCCTGCCGCTCGTCCGCAAGTCGATCCCCGAAGCCACGCTCGACATCGCCGGGAAAGGGGCCGAGGAGCTCGGCTCCTGGGTCCGCCGCCCGGGCGTGCGCGTGCTCGGCTTCGTTCCCGACCTCGATCGGGAATTGCGTCGCGCCTCGCTTTTCGTCGCTCCGCACCGCTTCGCCGCGGGCGTGCAGAACAAGGTGCTCCAGGCGCTCTCCGCCGGCACGCCGGTCGTGACGACGCCGGTCGTCCACCAGGGACTCGCGCCCGCGCCCGACGACATTCTCGGCCTCGGGGAAGGCGCGTCTGCGATCGCCGCCAAGGTCGTGGTACTTCTCCGCGATCCTCAGGAAGCGGAACGGATGGGCGAACGAGGCCGCGTCTGGGCCTGCTCGCGCTTCAACTGGCGCGAATCGCTCGCGGCATTCGAGGGGCGCCCGCCCGCCGCCGCTCCCGCGGATGAGGGAGCGCGCGCGGAGGCCCCTGCAGTGGCGCCAATCGCGGTCGCCGGCGCCGTCGTTTGAGCGAAACACTGCCGTTCCTCCTCGTCGCGCCGCTCTCCTTCGGCGTGGCGCTCCTGCTCACGCCGCTCGTCCGCGCGCTGGCGCGGAGAACCGACTATCTCGATCATCCCGACGAGCGGAAGCCGCACCCCGAGCCGACACCGCTCCTGGGAGGCGTGGCGGTCTTCGGGGCGCTCGTGCTCGGCCCCATCCTGGCGCGTGCGATCGGAGGCACGCCGATCGCGCTTCCCGCATCCGGCGTCCTCCTGGGAGGAGTGCTGTCGCTCGTCCTGGGGCTGGTGGACGATCGCCGCCCGATGCGCCCTCTGGGCAAACTGATCGGCCAGATCGCCGTCGCGGTCTCGCTGGTCGCCTGGGGTGGCGCCCCCCATTTCGTGCCCGGCCACCCTCTCTTCGCTGCCGCCGCCGTCGTCGCGGTTGTGGCGCTCCTGAACGCGGTCAACTTCCTCGACGCCATGGACGGAATCGTGAGCGCGCTCACGCCGGTGACGGGGCTCGGCTTCGTCGCGCTGGCGCTGCTTCATGGAGCCGACGTCGATCTCGCTCTCGCGTGGGGCGCGGTGGGCGCCGCCGCGGGATTCCTGGTCTACAACGCTCCTCCGGCACGCATTTTCCTGGGGGACGCGGGAAGCCACCTCCTGGGCTTCGTCCTGGCGACCCTGGCGCTCCAGGCGCTCGATTCTTCGTTTACCTGGCCCCATCTGGCGGCGCTCCTCGTCCTCCTCGCCTATCCCCTGTTCGACGTGATCTTCGTGATCGTCACACGGCTCTCCTCGGGGCGTCCCATTCACGTGGGGGGCGTCGATCACACGACGCACCGACTTGGTCGAATCTGTGGACGGTGGGGTACCGTGGCGGTAATCGCGGCCGCCGCCGCCTTGAGCGCGGGCCTCGGCGCATGGCTCTGGGGCGTGAAAAGCGACTCCACGGCAATCCTCGCAGTCTCAATTTTTGGGCTTGGATACGCCGTTTTCGGGACCTGGCTGGGACGAAATCGTCTCACCTAGATGTTCGACACTTGACAAATTGGTTTTACAGATGTACCTTACATTTCCGTAATGGGCACACGGCAGCATCTGCCGGGCGAGAACGAGCGAGGCAAGGACGCGATGTCGCCACTTCCCGACCCCCTAAGAGAATCTGACCCCGCGGGGAACCGGATCGAACAAGATCCACTCGACCGGTTGAACGACGGGCTCACCCAGTGGGAGCGCGAGCTCCTCGCCGAGCCGACGACCCAGGCCCGACCGCGCACGCCCCATCTCGGGCGTTACAAGGAACTGCTCGACGCCAGCCGTTCGGTCACCGGCACCCTCGATCCCAACGAATTGCTCCTCCGCGTCGTGGACGCCGTGATTCGCATCGCGGGCGCCGATCGCGGATTCCTCATGCTCATGCACGGGGAAGGGAAGCTTCAGTTCGAGATCGCGCGGAGCAAGGACGAGACGACCCTTCCGCCGAGCGAGTTCCAGATCTCCTTCGGCATCGCCGAGGAGGCCGCGCATCGCCGCGAGACCGTCTGGGTGCCGGACGCCGTCGGCTCCTCCCTCTTTCAGGACCGCAAGAGCGTCCGCGCGCTTTCCCTGCGCACGGTGGTCGCCATTCCGATCCTGAACACGGGCCGCGTGCTCGGTGTGCTCTACATCGACTCGCACTCCATCACGCACGAGTTCTCGACGGAGGACATCGCGCTCCTCGAGGGATTCGCCGCCCAGGTGGCGATCGCGCTGGAGAACGCGCGGGTGCACGAGTCGCTGCGCGACACGAAGAACCGCCTCGAGATCGAGAACCTGAATCTCCGCCGCGCCCTCAAGGAAGATGTTCGCTACGGTCTGCTGGTCGGACGGAGTCCCGCCATGGCCCAGGTCGTGGAATTGATCGAGAAGGTCATTCCGACGCAGGTCACGGTCCTGATCCACGGCGAGACCGGCACGGGGAAAGAAGTCGTCGCGCGCGCCATCCATCTGAATGGACCGCGGAAGGACGAGAACTTCATCGCCGTGAACTGCGGCGCGGTGCCGGAGGCGCTCTTGGAGAGCGAGCTCTTCGGCTACAAGAAGGGCGCCTTCACGGGCGCCAACGAGGATCGCGTCGGCCTCTTCGAAGCCGCCGACAAGGGGACGCTCTTCCTGGACGAGGTCGGCGAGATGCCGGCCAGTCTGCAAGTGAAACTCTTGCGCGTGCTGCAGGACTCCCTGATCCGGCGCGTGGGGGACACGGTCTCCCGAAAGGTCGACATCCGGCTCATCGCGGCGACCAATCGCGATCTCCGCGCCGAGGTGGACGCCGGCCGCTTCCGCCAGGATCTCTTCTACCGGATGAACGTCGTTCCGGTCACGCTCCCGCCGCTCCGCGATCGAGGGGACGACATCCTCCTCTTCGCGCAGCACTTCCTCCAGGCATCGGCCAAGCGGCAGCGGAAGTCGATCCAGACCTTCACGCCCGAGGCGCGCGAACTCCTGCTGCGCCATCCCTGGCCCGGCAACGTCCGGGAGCTGGAGAACGCGCTGGAGCGCGCGGTCGCCCTCTCGGACGACGGCGTGGCGCTGGAGCCGCACCTCTTCGGGCTCGGCGCTTCGGTCGCGCGGCGCTGGGACGGGCAGCACTCGCTCCGCGAGACGATGGAGGCGGTGGAGGCCGAGACGATTCGCGAGGCGCTCCGCCAGAGCGAATCGAATGTCTCGCGCGCGGCGCGCTCGCTCGGCGTGAGCCGCCTGCATCTCCACAACCGGATGAACTTCCACGGCATCCGGCGCTCGCGGATCCTCAACGAGTCTGGGGGGAAGTGACCGACCTCGCCTCCCGTCGCCTCGCGTCGCTGCGTGCCATCCTCATGCAGAGCGACTCGGAGCTCCGCGCGCATCTCCCCGACTATTTCCTCACCTACTACAAGCACCTGAACATCCTTCGCAATCCCGCCCGCATCGAGCACATCTTCCAGAAGGGCCGGGAGATGCACGACTACGTGGAGGCGGAGGGAAAGGACGTGCTCGACCTCGGCGCCGGGTTCGGCATCGAAGCGCTCCTGGTGGCGATCTACGGCGCGAGGAAGGTGATCGCCACGGAGATCGACCACGACATGGTGGCGGTCGGCGCCCACCTGGCGAAGGCGATCGACCCCCCGGTGGAGCACTTCGAATCGCGCTACGGCGACGGGATCGCCATGGAGTTCCCGAGCGCGTCCTTCGACGGCGTCATGGCCAACTGCGTGATCTCCCACGTCCGCGACCTCGAGGGATTCCTGCGCGAATCGCATCGGCTTCTCAGGCCGGGCGGGATCTTCTTTCTGAGCGACGAGAACAATTCGCTCTACCTCCCGGCCCGCGCGCGGCGCCGGAAGGGATGGCGCGACATGGAGCGCGAGCCGGACGGCCCCTACTTCGCGGCCCGCCGCGCCATGGTGGCCGAACAGGTTCCCGGTCTGGCCGAGGCCCCGCTCCTGGAAGCGGTCCGGCGGTCCCGCGGGCTGTGGGGCCCCCAGGTCGCCGATGGCGCGCGGGAATTTCAGGCGAGCGGCTGCGTTTCGATCGTCCCCGAGTTTCGCTACCGCGACCCCCGCGACGGGCAATACCCCGAGCGCGAATTGAATCCCTTCTGGATGATGGATAAAATTCGCGAGGCGAAGTTGGAGCCGGAACTTCTCCCGGCGTTCTTCTCGCGTGGAATCGAGGTCCATCTCCGGCAGGTCGTGAAGGACTTTCTCCGCTTCTTCTGCTCCCGCTGGCCGGTCCTGTCAGTCTATCTCTGGCCCATCATGCGCCTTCGGGGGCGAAAAGCCCGTTGACGTCATGGTAGCGGCAGCCTAGTGTCCGCTCCCGTGCGACTCACCGCGTCGAGCCTTGCCGTCCTGACGCTTCTGCTGTGCGCGGTCCCTGCCGGGGCCGTGGCGCCGGTCACCACGCCCCCACCTCCTCCCGAGCTCCCCGCGCCCACCGCGTTCCTCGCCGTGGACCGGCCCGGAGACGGTGGAAACGCGATCCTCCTCACCTGGACGGATCCCGCGCTGCTTCCCGAGGGGACCGTGCTGGAAGTGAGGAGGTCGGAGCCGCCGGCCGACGAGTTCGCCGCGCTCCGGACGGTCAAGCCGGGGATGCAGCGCTACGTCGACGCGTCGGCCGAAGATGGGAAGACCTACCGATACGAACTCCGGGCGCGCGGCGCCGAGACCCCCGACTCGCTCGGCATCGTGGGCGCGGTCGGTCCGGCGCTCGTGAGCGATCCGGTCTCGCCCCACGACAACTGGTTCCGGCCCGAGCGGACCAACTCGCTCCTCGCCTCGATCCTCTTCATCGGATTGATCCTCAGCTCGATCGCCGCGGCCCGTTCGGGCAAGCCGATCTTCATTCGCCGCATCGCGGGCTTGAACGCCATCGATGAAGCGATCGGCCGCGCCACCGAGCTGGGGAAGAAGGTGCTCTACGTTCCCGGCATCCAGAGCATGGACGAGATCCAGACCATCGCGAGCATCGCGATCCTGGGGCACGTGGCTCGCGCCACCGCCCGCTACGGCACCGATCTGGACGTGCCGAACAAGGATCCGCTCACCTTCATCTCGGCCCGCGAGGCCGTGCATTCCGCCTACCTGGCGGAAGGAAGGCCCGACCTCTATCGCGAGGAAATGGTCCACTACGTGACCTACGATCAGTTCGCCTTCACGGCCGCCGTCTCCGCGCAGATGACCCGCGAGAAGCCAGCCGCGATCTTCCTGGTCGGCTACTTCTTCGCCGAGTCGCTGATCCTGGCCGAGACGGGGCAGTCGACCGGCGCGATCCAGATCGCGGGACAGGCCGATCCGACGCAGCTTCCGTTCTTCGTCGCCACCTGCGACTACACACTCATCGGCGAGGAGCTCTACGCCGCCAGCGCCTACCTGTCGCGCGAGCCCGTGCTTCTCGGCTCCATGCGTGGACAGGATCTCGCGAAGGCCGTGCTCCTGTTGGTGGGAATCGCCGGCATCATCGCTGTCAGCCTTGGCGGCACGTGGTTCATGAATCTGGTGAAGACGCAATGAACTTCGATTTCGGCCGCGTCATGCTGGTCGTCCTCTTCGCGCTCATCCCGATCGTCGGGATCGCGCTGGGGATGCGCGCGCCGGCGCTGCGCAGCAAGATTCCGCTCCTCGTAGCCTTCTTCGCCGGCCTGATCCCCATCTTCTCGATGTACATCCCGAAGAAGTTCCTCTCGGGCGAGAGCGGGATGAGCCCCCGCCTCGACCAGTGGCTCATCATCGTGGCCGGCTTCGCGCTTCTGCTTGGGCTCACGAACGTGATCTCGAACAGTTACCGGAAAATCTCGCGACGGGAAAGGGCCTGGCCGTACGCCGTCGTGCTCCTGGCCGGACTCTTCATCATGGGAGGGTTTGGCATTTACGCCGCGATCTCCCACCAGGGCATGGGATTCCTTCCGAACGGCTCGCCGACGCCGTTCCGGTGGGTCGAGACCACGGTCTTCCAGCCGCTCCAATCGACGATCTTCGCGCTCCTGGCGTTCTTCATGGCAAGCGCCGCGTTCCGCGCTTTCCGCGGGCGGAATACCGAGGCGACCATTCTGCTCGTGGCCGGCGCCATCGTGATGACCGGACGCGTGCCGCTCCTCGAGTTCCTGGCCGCTCCGTTTCCGGCCCTTCACACCACCGCGGCGGCCGCCAGCCAGTTCATGGGGAAGGCGACCGAGTGGATCATGGACACGCCCAATGGCGCGGCCCAGTCGGGGATCATCATCGGCGCGGCCCTGGGAGCCGGCTCCATGGCGATCCGCGTGATTCTGGGGATCGAGCGCGGCTACCTTGGATTGGGGAAGGGCGAGTAGGATGCAGGCCCTGCTTCAGCGTCTCCTGGCGCTCGACCGCCGCTGGATCTTCCTTCTCGTTCTCATCAGCGTGACGACGCCGATCATCGTCCCGATCGGGCTTCCCGTGAGGACGACCTCCTCGACGCGAAGCGCCTTCGAGTTCGTCGAGGCCCTCAAGCCCGGGGACCTCGTGTGGCTCTCGTTCGACTACGGGCCTTCCTCGGCGCCCGAGAACGACCCGATGGCGGAGGCGTTCCTGCGCCAGTGCCTCCTCAAGAAAGTTCGCGTCATCGTCACGGTGCTCTATCCCCTCGGCGGTCTCGGACTGGCGAATCAAGCGATCGCGAAGGTCGCCGCCGAATTTCCCGAGGCGAAGTACGGCGTCGATTACATCAACCTCGGGTACAAGGACGGCGCGGCGGCTGTGATGCGAAGTCTGGGCCAGGACATTGCCTTGGCGTTTCCCACCGACGTGAACGGACGCCCTGTCTCCGAGTTCCAGATCATGCACGGCGTGCGGACCATCCGGCAGGTCGACCTCGTCTTCACCGTGGCCACCGGGCTCATCGGGGAATACTGGATCACACAGGTCCACTCGCAGTTCGGGACTCCCGTGATTATCGGCCCGACGGCGGTCAGCGCGGCCAAGTACTACGCGTTCCTGAATTCGGGCCAATTGGTCGGGATGCTGGGCGGGATGAAGGGGGCTGCCGAGTACGAGTTGCTCCTTGCCGCCAAGCACGAGGTGCTCGGGAAGTATTACCGGAGCACGAAGGACTTCACGGCGACGAAGGGAATGGACGGCCAGACGGTGCTCCACGGCGTGATCCTGGCCCTCATCGTGCTGGGGAACCTGGCGTTCTTCCTGACGCGGGGCAAGAAGGCGGGGGCGGCGTAACGATGGAATTCGTGGGTTTCGGGACCTGGCTGGCCGCCTTCCTCACGCTGGCCGCCTTTTCCTTCCTCTACAAGGACAATCCTTTCTTCCGCTTCGCGGAAAGCCTCTTTGCGGGCGTGTCGCTGGGCTATTACGTGGGCATCGTCCTCAACCAGACCCTCGTACCGAATCTCTTCGTGCCGCTGACGCAGAACTTCGGGACGAATTGGGACCTACTGGTCCCGGGCCTTCTGGGGCTGATGCTCTACATGCGGGCGGTGCCGCGCATTGGCTGGATCTCGCGGTACGCGCTGGCGATCTACGTCGCCTACTACATCGGCGTCGATTTCACGCGGCGCATCCACGGGGAGGTTCTGCCTCAGATCGCCCGCACCATCCGGCCGCTGAACTCGCTCGACGCGGCGACGTTCGTCTCGCTCATCTTCATCGTCGGCGTCTACAGCGTGCTGATCTACTTCTTCTTCTCCAAGGAGCAGAACGCCGTCACGCGGCCGATCGCGCGGCTCGGCACGTGGTTCCTCATGATCTCCTTCGGCGCCGCGTTCGGCTTCACCGTCATGGGGCGCGTGGCGCTCCTGATCGGGCGGCTCAACTTCCTCATTCTGGACTGGATTTACCCGACGATCGGTCTGCGGTAGGCCCCGTCGTTCCCTCGGTGTTCGCGCCGTCCCCCGCCGCTCCCGATCCCTCTCCCTCCGACGACGCTTTCAGATTCACCATCGGAACGGTCATCCTGTTCCCCGCGGGATAGTCGGTCGTGACCACGTCGCGCAGCGCCGAGACCCGGTGCGTGAGGTTCGCGATCGTCTCCGTGGCTGCCCGGATCCGCTGAACCTTGTCGCGCACCTCGGGCGCCAGGTTCGGCAGGACGTGCAGGAGCTGCGCGTTCCCCTGGATCACCTGGAGCGGATTGTTGATCTCGTGGTTCAGCGCCACGGCCATGGCCGACACCGCCTTCATCCGTTCCGACCGGAGCCGTTCGTCGGAGGCGTGATGGAGCGCGAGCGCGTTCCGCACCTTGATCGGCAACTGGAAGCGAATGTCCCATTCCGAGAGCGGCTTCATGAAGTAGTCCACGGCACCCAGTTCCAGGCTCCGCTCCACGTCCTCCGGGGAAGTCGAGGCGCTCGCCACGATCACCGGTAGATCGCGGAGCCGGTCGTTTTGCCGCATGGAGACAAGGACGTCGAATCCGTTCGGCTGGGGCATCATGAGATCGAGGAGGACGTGGTCGATCGCTTCGCCGGCCAGGAGCCGCAGCGCTTCGTCGCCGTCGTCCGCTTCGAAGAACTCGTAGTCTCCCTTGCGAAGGATCATTCGCAGGAGCTTGCGATGATGCGGCTCGTCGTCAACGAGCAGGATGCGATGCGGCATGGCTTCCCTTCCCGATGAGGGCGCGGACCCGCTCGATCAGATCGTCCGCGCTCAGGATCGGTTTCGAGACGTAGTCGTCGGCTCCGGAGTCGGCCAAGAACCGCTCGCGGGATCCCTTCATGGCGTGCGCCGTCGCCAGAATGACCGGCACGTGGCGCGCCTGCGGATCGCGCTTCAAGATCCGCGTGATGGCCAGGCCGTCCACGGGCGTTCCCTGGTAGGCGCTGTTCGAGAGCGAGACGTCCATGATGACCAGGGCGGTGCGCCCGGCGCGCGCCTCCTCGATCACGTACGCGGGGTCCTCGGTCACCACGACCTCGAAGCCCGCCTTCCGCGCCAGGATCAACTGGAAGAGCTTCGCGTTCATCGGATCGTCCTCGACGACGAGAATGCGGGGTTTCATGGATTCCTCCTGGTTACGGCTGCGTCCCGGTGGTCGCCGAAGCGGCGAGCGGAGGCGCCGGCGCGCCCTCGACGGGGAAGGAAAGTCGGACCCGCGTGCCACGGTTCGCCCCCTCGCTTTCGACGGCGATCGAGCCGCCCATCCCCTCCACGAGTCCCTTCGAGATGGCAAGGCCGAGGCCGGTTCCGGGCCTCCGCCGCGCGAACGACCCCTCGCGCGAGGCGTACTTCGTGAAGAGCTGAGACTGGCGGTCGAGCGGAATTCCGATCCCGGTGTCGGCCACCACGACGCAGACTTCGGCGCGGTCGTCGTCCCGCCAGGCGCGCACCGAGACCTCCCCGCGGTCGGTGAACTTCACCGCATTGCCGACGAGATTCAGCATGACCTGGCGGAACCGCGCCGCATCGTGCAGGAAGGAGAGCTCGCTCTCGGGCAGTTCCAGCCTCATTTCGAGCCCCTTCCCGCCCGCCTCCGGTGTCACGGCGGCGACGGCGGCCCGAACCGCGTCGCGGCCGTCCCCCCGCTCGACGCTCAGGTCGAGCCGTCCCGCTTCCATCTTGGCCAGATCGAGAATGTCGTTCAGGAGGCCGAGGAGGTGCTCCGCGCTCGAACGGATCGAATTGGCGAAGGAGCTGACTTCCTCGGCCGACTCCGCTGACCCCTGTTCCAGGAGCGTCGCGAAGCCGATCACGCTGTTGAGCGGCGTGCGAAGCTCGTGCGACGTATTCGCCAGGAACTGCTGCTGCATCTGGCGGGCCTCCTCCAGCCGTCCGTTCGCCTGCCGCAATTGGTCGTTCAGGTGGCGCTGGGCTTGGGCGTTCGCGCGAATCGCTTCCTCCTTCTCGCGCCGCTCGCTCACGTCGCGGGCGATCACCAGACACGCGCTCTCCCCGGTCTCGGGGTGGGCGATCGCGGTGACGATCGCGTCGCAGGGAAAGTGCCGGCCGTCGGCTGCGTGAAGCCGGATGGCGAGCTGTGCCGATTTTTCGTCGGGGGAGAGGCTGACCGAGCCGAAGGGCCTCCCCGACGCCTCCTCCGTCGCGAACTCGGCGGCGCCGCGACCCCGCAGCGTGCCCGGCGCCCAACCCAGCGCGCGCTCGGCTGTTTCGTTCGCGTCGGCGACGCGCCCCTCGGAGTCGAGGAGGAGGACGATTTCGCTGCTTCCGCGGAGGTAGGTGGCGAGCATCCGGTCGCGGCGCTCCATCTTGAGCCGCTTCAGCCCGACGGCGAGCTGCGAGGCGGTCCAGCGAACCAGGGCCAGCTGGTCTCCCTCGAAGCCGCGGCGGCGCGGGACGAAGCACTGGAGCACGCCCACCGCTTCGCCGCGGTCGGTGAGCGGAACCGAAACCACGATCGGGTCGGCGCCAAGCCCCTCCGTGGCGACGGGGAATGCGTAGCCGGGCGAGGAGCCCGGATCGCGCGTGACGATCGTGTCGACGAGCCAGGCCGCCCGCGTGGCGGGCGAATGGGCGTTGGGCCCGATCGGGTCGGGCGCCAGCTCTGCTCGCGCGGCGTCGGGAAGCCCGCGCGTGGCGGTGAGGCGGAAGGCGCCGTCCTTCTCGTCGCGCCGGTAGATCGCCCAGAAGGAGAGGCCGGTTCCCTCGGCGATCACGTCGAGGGCACAGCGGACCAGTTCATCCTCGCGGTCGAGCCGTTCCAGCGTCTCGCCCACGCGATAGATCGTGAGCTGCGCGCGAAGATTTCGGACCCGCTCCATTTCCGCGAAGCGGCGCCGGAAGGCGAGGAGGCCCAGGAGCCCCGCGGCCGCCACGACGACAGCGCCGAACGCGGCCGCCGCGTGCTGGCGAACTTCGGCGGGAACGCCGAGCGCCTCTCCCGGAGTGAGCTGATATGCTGTGTATCCCAGCACCGACATGAGGAAGGCGACCCCGAAGAGGTACCGCCGGGCCAGCGCGTAGCGAAGCTGTTCGCGGCTCTCCGCCGCCGACGGCAGCGGCGTCTGGGACGACTTCTTCGGCTTCGGTTGGCGGGCCAATGCTCCTCCTCGGTTCGGTTTCCTACGCGTGGGAAGGTATCGGCAGCGGGAAACCGGAACTGGAGCAAAGAGAGCCGGTTCTAGGTGGAAATGCCTTTCTCTAGCGTACGCAGCGACAACGGATTATCATGGGCGGCCATGCGTCCGGCCCGTTTCGCTCGCCCGATACACGCGATCCTCTTCGCCCTCCTGCTCTTGGGGGCGTGGGGCTGCTCCAAGAAGGATGGCAATATCCTCGGGAGCGAGCGCCTCCTCCGGGGCCCCGATGGGCTTGGAACGACCACCCGCGAATCGCTGATCCCCGACCGCGACACCTACGTCTCTCCGGGGGCGGCCAATTTCGGACCGAGGCTCCTGATCGGGAGTCAGGGGGGATTCAACTCCCGCGCGTTCTTCCGCGTTCCCTCCTGGACGCTTCCCGACACCACCCTTCCCAGTTTCGCCGTCACCGCGATCTTCCTCGAGGTCCCCTTCGACACGTTCGTCACGATCCCGTTGAATCTCCTCGTCGATCTCGCGACGACCGCGACGGCGTACGACACGCTGGCCTCCTTTCCCGGGCCGGCACCCGATCAGACGCTTGGAAGTGTCGACGCGGGCGTGGTGCTTCCATTCCGTATCCCAATCGCCACGTCCATCTTCACGCAGATCAAGGGCTGGGCGCAGAATCCCTCGTCGCTGCCGGGACTGGTGCTCTACGCCTCCGGCGGGGGCGGGATCACGGGCCTGCAGGCAGGGAGGGCCGTACTGAAGATCCGCTACGACCATCTCGTCTTGGGCGTGACCGTGAGCGACTCGACCTCGACCGCCATCCCGCTCGATTTCACGCTCCATTCGCCCGGCACGCCCGCTCCCACGGGGACCGATACGACGCTCGTCCTCGGAGGTCTTTTCGAGTGGAGCGTTCCGCTCCACTTCGCGGTGGCCGCGGTCGCATCCGGTTCCACCGTGAACGAGGCGACGCTTCGTCTTCGCGTCGCGCCGGGGAGCCCGGCTTACCCGACCAATCGCACCGTCGATCTCGAGGTGCGCCAGATCCGGAACGCCTGGCTGGAGTCGGTCGGCTTCGTGGCTCCACTCGGCGCCGACTCGACCGTCCTCATCGTGCGGAGGCAGCTGGCGATCACGGGCCCCGCCGACAGCGTCATCACCGTGCCGCTTCCACAGTCGTTGCTCCGAACGTGGACGGCGGCCGGCGGCATCAACGAAGGACTCCTCCTGACGCTGAAGAACGGGAACATCGCCCCGGAGATCCTGCTTCTGTCCCGCGAATCGACGAATCCGATCGAGCTGCGCGTGAGCATCACCACGCCGCCGCCGGGGAGGTTCTGATCGCATGACATCGCGCCTCCCGGTCCCCGTCCGCCGCCGTGGCATGAAGCGGATCTCGCGTGCCGCGCTTGCCGCCGCGCTCGCGTTCGCCACGCTCATGGCCGTTCCGTCCGCCGCGCGCGCCGCGTCGGTCTACTCGGTCGGCGGGCTCGGTGAGCCGCAGCTGGACGAGGGCGCCCGGATCCGCGCACTGGGCGGCGCCGGAGTCGCGGAGTTCGGCGTCGACCACTTCTCGCAGGTGAACCCCGCCTCCACGGCGGGCGTGCGGCACCTACTCATCCAGGGGACGATCGTCCCCACCTATCGCCGCGTGAGCGGGCCGGGCGGCACCTCGGAGAGCGCCAGCGAGACCGAGGTGCCCTTGATTCGCGCCGTGGTCCGTCTCCCCGGCCGCTTCGTGCTGGGCGCGTCGTACGCGATCGGCACCGATGCGCAGTTCCAGATCGACCGGGACGATACGGCCGGAACGGCCTCCGCCCTCCGCATCGAGGGAACCGGTGGCATTCAGCTCATCCGCATCACCGCGTCGCGCGAGTTCGGGCCGTCGCTTCGATTCGGTATCGATCACGAGATCGTCGCCGGTCACTACCGCGAGGAGTGGACCCGCGATTTCGCCGACCCCGATCTCGCGACCTCGCGGGACACGCTGGAGAGCCGCTATGAGCGGCTGGGCCGATGGCGGGTCGGCGTGCAGGGCAATCTGCGCGGGTGGACCGTCGGGGGTGTCCTCGAGACGAAACGGCGCCTCCCCCTCACCTCGATCGGACGGGCGGCCGGCAGCATGGTGACGCAGGGTGGGACCAACCTCATCATGCCCTCCGGATATGCCGTGGGCGCCAGTACTCCCGTCTTCTCCCGCTGGCGCGTCGCGGCCCAGTACCGCCGCGCGAACTGGGACCGTTCCTCCCTGGCCAGCGATCTCGTCGACCTGCGGCCGATGCAGCGCGTCTCGTTCGGCGTCGAGCGTCTCGGACGGAAAGCGGAAGACGGCGCCTCGTGGCGAGGGCGCCTGCCGATTCGCATGGGGATCAGCGTTCTGGAGTGGCCCGATCTGCTTCCCGTGGCCGGCGCGTCGACGATCGCGGGAGGGACGGCGGGCGTGAAGGAATGGACGCTCTCGCTCGGAACCGGGATCGTGACGCAGGACAAGGGAGGGAACATCGACTTCTCGCTGGAGGCGGGATCGCGGGGAAACCGCGACGAGCTGGGCGTGAGCGAGCGCTTCGTGCGCGCTGCGTTCACGCTACAGGTCGGCGACGACTCCTGGAAGTGATCCGGCGCGCGCCGCCAGTGCTCCCGGCCGTCGCCGCTCGCGGCGCGCGGGCGCCGGTTCGCCGCAGCGCTCACAGCGCGTGAGGAGCCTCACCCGCTCGCTGTAATCGATCGCCGCCTGCACGAACCACGCGTGCGCCACGAGCGACGGAGCCGGTCCCACGGTCCTGCCCCGATACGGATGGAGCCGTTCCGGCAGAAGTCCGATTCCCTCGGCGCGCGCCGCCGCCCAGAAGAGAATCGTCCGCGCCGGCTCCAGGTCCTGAAGCCGCCGCGAGGCGCGAATGGCGTGGAGCGCCAGCCAGAGCGTGGCCGCGACGTTGGGGCTGCCCGGCACCTCGGTCATCTCCGCCACGTCGCCCCCCACGCTGCCGACCGGATCGCGTTCGTAGCGCGCCAGACCGCCCGTTCCGGTCCGCACCCAGAGCCGCTCCCTCACGTCCGTCACCGTCGCGCGAATTCGGGGATCCTCCGGTTCGAAATCGTCCAGGAGCCCGAGAAGAAGCAAGGAGGCGTCGGCGGTGGCGTCTGCACGCCAGACGCCCGCTTCCTGCGCGAGTCCCCGGCGGAACGCACCCGTGGCGCCCGAGCCCAGCGTCCCGGTCAGGGCGCGGGCGATCCGGTCGGCCGCGGCCGACCAGGCGCGGGCACGTCCCGCCTCGCCCAGGTAGGCCGCGATTCGCGCGGCGCCCCGCAGCCCGC
>JANOOP010000398.1:0-5001 GCA_031421415.1 Candidatus Eiseniibacteriota bacterium | reverse complement strand
CATACGACGCGCGATGGGAGCTCTTTCCCACGCCCGGTGAGGTCTTCGCGCTAAGTCTCTTCCGCAAGGTTCTCCCGCGGCCGATCGAGAGCTCGCTCCAGGGAGCGGGCGGCAACAAGATCAAGAGCCCGGTGAACGGCCGCGACGGTACCCTCAAGGGATTCGAACTGGAAGCGCGGGCCGGACTCTCGAAACTGACGCGGCGCCTTGACCGCTTCAGCGGGAGCGCCAACTACAGCCGCGTGAGTTCCAAGGCGAGGCTTCGCGCCGCGATCGACGATGCCGGCATGCCGATCTACACGGAGGCGCCGCTTCAGGGGCAGTCGAGCTACTCGCTCAACGTCGGGCTCTACTATGACGACGGATCGCTTCTGGACGGGGCGCTCCTCTTCGGCTCGTTCGGAAAACGCCTCTCCGAGCGCGGAGTCTCGGGGACGCCCGGAGCACCGCTTCCCGACGTCTACGAGTACCCGCCGCTCAGCGTCGACATGACCCTAGGCTGCAAGGTGGGGCGCGGCCTTCGCGCCAAGCTGGCGGTGGAGAACGTCCTGGAGCGCGGTACGGAGTTCCGCCAGTTGGACAAGATTCAGCGCCGGACGGATCCGGGCCGCTCCTTCTCGCTTTCCATCAGCAGCGGCAAGCGGTAGGCACGGCGGCGTGACGCGAAGGAGCGGATTCGGCTGGATCGCATGCGGGATGATCGTCGCCGCGATCACTACCGTGACGGTGATGTCGACGTTTCCCCGGGCACGCGAAATCCCGCGAGCGCGCTCGGTGCCCGCGATCGGGCCGGCGCCGGCCCCCCTGGCCTCGCCGACGTCGACCGTGCCGGCGGAAGCGTCCTTCATCTCTCCCGCGATGGAGACGGCGGTCGCTCCGCCATCGCGAGCCGGCGGCTCTCCCCTGAGGAACGCCCCCGGTTACTTCCCGCCCGCTGATCCTGAATCTTCCTCGGTCCGCCTGGGACGCCGCGAGGCGCCCGAAGTGCCCGGCCTCTTCCGGGGCGGCGCCGCGTCGTTGGAAGAATTTGGGCGTTCCGTGGTGACCGCGCTGAACGCAAAGGACGAGACGGCGCTTCATGGGCTCCGCGTCACGCGCGGCGAGTTCGAGACGATTCTCTGGCGTGAATTTCCGGAGAGCCGTCCCGTCACGCGCATCACGGCGGAGGACGCCTGGGAGATGTCGGAGCCGAGCAGCATGGCGGGCGCCAGCCGCACCGTGGGGCTTCATGGCGGAAGGCGACTCCGCTTCCTGACGATTGAATCGGCGAGTATTCAGACGTTCACGAACTTCTTCCTCCACCGCGACGTGGTCATCGCCGCCGTGGACGAGGGAACCGCGGAGGTCCACAAGATCACGATGGCGCCGAGCGTCGCCGAGCGGAAGGGACGCTTCAAGGCGCTTCTCTACCGTGACTGATCGCCGGCGAACGGCGGACGCCATGGCGATCCAGCGCCTTCTGGCTCGCCGCCGTAACCAACTCTTCAGATCGGCTTCATCACCCCGTCACGCGCGCGCGGTAGAGTCCCGCTCGTGGTCCTCGCCGCCGTGCATGCCTCACACGACGGAGGAAGACCTCGCTCCGCGAGCGCTGGATGTCACGTTTCGTCTGGTCGCCGCCTCGTAGCGAAGTGCCCCCTAGCCCAAGGCACGGAACGGGCCGCGCGCGAAGGGAACGGGACGAACAGACCGGCCTCGCGGTTCCAAAACGTACGACCCCGCCTTCGACACGGGAGGGCGGGTAAGTCACCGGGTCGCGGATCGAGCCCGGAGTCCACATCTGCGGGACGCCACGGATGGACATCCACAGCATCGCACCAAGTGGCGGTGTGGACTGAACTTCGACACGTCCGGGGGGTCGGAGCCCCCCCGGGCGGCCGCCTTCCCCCGCCGCCCGGGGCGCCCACGATGTTACGGTCGTAACATGGATGGCACTGGTCCGTAACATCGCCTTCACCGGGTTCCTCGTACCTTCTCCGTAACACCGCCAGCTAGGATGGCCGGTGCGAATGCACCGGACAGGCCCGACGCAACGCGAACAGGCGGACGACAAGGGGAGAAGGAGAGAGAATGGCGCAACAGAAATTGTGGAAGCGGGCGCTGGTCCTCGGAATCTTGGCAACGGGGGCGTTCGGACTCGCGGGTGGGAACGCGGCGGCTCAGACGCCGGTCACCGGAACCGATCCCGACTTCCCGCGCGGACGGATCAGCGGCTACGTCTTCGGCGACTACTACTACAACGTGTCCGGCGATCCCGGGCACTCCTACAACTCGAGCGGCGCCGACACCGCCAAGGTGAACCTGGACGGATCGCCCTACGCGAACGGCCGGCCAAGGGTGATCGGGCGCGACCTGAACGGAGTCCAGATCCGGCGGGTCTACTTCCAGCACGACGCCGATCTCAGCATCAAGTACTCGACGCGAGTCCGTCTGGAAGCCGACAACAAGTCGCTCACGTCGGACGGCAAGGTGGGACTCGCGGTCCGGAACGCGTATCTCCAAGTGAAGAACATCCTCCCCCGGACCACCTTCCAGTTCGGAATTCTCTCCACGCCGATCTGGGAGAGCGTGGACGAGATCTACGGGTACCGCGCCGTGGAGAAGTCGGTCGCCGACTTCCGAGGCCTGGGGGGAAGCTCGGACGTGGGCATGATGCTGAAGGGATTCGCGGACGATGGCCACCGTGTCGGCTTCAACGCGATGCTCGGGAACGGCATCGGCAACAAACCCGAGGACAACCGGTACAAGAAGGTCTATCTGAGCATGCCGCTCAAGGTGACCGACGATCTCCGCATCGAGCCTTTCGCCGACTACGAATGGGGCGCGAAGGGCGCCGACAAGGCGACGTTCAAGGTCTTCACCTGGTACGAGCTGCGTCGGATCGCGCTCGGGGCCGAGGTGGTCGATCGCGTGAACCACAGCCGCACCGGCGCCAACAAGGAACCGTTCGGACTCTCCTTCTTCGGGCGCTACAAGGCGCACGACAAGGCGACCCTGTTCGGCCGCTACGATAGCTTTCAGCCCGACACGCGCGCGGCGAACCGGATCGACTCCGACCTCTACATCGCCGGCGTCGACTGGGAGCCGTACAAGGACGTTCACGTCATGCCGAACATCGAAGCCGCGGGGTACCGCGCTCGGGGCACGACGACCGCGCCGCCGCACCACGACCTGCAGGCGCGAATCACCTTCTACTTCAAGTTTGCGAAGCCCTAACCTCACCCAACGGAGGAACGACAGAATGCTCTCGATGCGAAACAGCGGATTCCGGCGGTCGGTGATCGGCCTCGTGGCCGTCGCCGCGATCGCCAGCTCGGGCGCGAGCCTTCTTGCCACCCCGGCGGCGGCCCAGTCGAACGTGAAGCTCACGGGCGCGGGCGCCACGTTCCCGTACCCGATCTATTCCAAGTGGTTCGACATGTACTACAAGAAGACCGGCGTGCAGATCAACTACCAGTCGATCGGCAGCGGCGGCGGCATCCAGCAGGTGCGCGCCGGCACCGTCGACTTCGGCGCGTCGGATGCGCCGCTGAACAACCAGAGGCTCAAGGAGATGCCGCGCGCGGTGGTCCACTTCCCGATGGTCGGCGGCGCGGTGGTCCTCGCCTACAATCTGCCAGGTCTCTCGGCGCCCTTGAAGATGACCCCCCAGATCGTCACGGGAATCTACATGGGCAAGATCAAGATGTGGAACGACAAGGCGCTCGCCGCGGCGAATCCGGACGTGGCGCTCCCCGGCTCGCCGATCCTTCCGGTCCACCGGTCGGACGGCAGCGGCACGACCTACATCTTCGTCTCGTACCTCGCCGCGGTCAGCAGCGAGTGGAAGGAACTCGTGGGCGTGAACACCTCGGTGTCGTGGCCGGTCGGAATTGGCGGCAAGGGGAACGAGGGCGTCTCGGGCCTGGTCCGCCAAACGCCGGGGGCCATCGGCTACGTGGAACTCGCCTACGCCAAGCAGAACAACTTCTCGGTGGCGCATCTGAAGAACGCCGCCGGCAATTACATCGAGCCGTCGCTCGCCTCGACCACGGCGGCCGCGAACGGTGCGGCGGTGGCGCTGGCGAAGGACGTGCGGACGTCGATCGTCAACTCGCCCGATGCGAACGCCTATCCGATCGCGGGACTCACGTTCCTCCTCGTCTACAAGGAGCAGCGCGACGTGGCGAAGGGGCGGGCGCTCACGGATTTCATCACCTGGTCGATGAGCGAGGGCCAGGAAGTCGCGGAAGGCCTCGACTACGCGCGGCTCCCCGCGTCCGTGGTGAAGGTGAACCAGGCGAATCTCTTCTCGCTGACCGCGGCCGGAAAGCCGCTGGTGGCGCGGAAGTAACATGGCCGAGACGCGGGTGAGCGGTGTGGTAGGGGCCCTGAAGAGCCTCCGCGCCCGCCCCGCGATCCGTTTCGACGACGTCTACCGCGGCCTCCTCATGGGGGCCGCGGGCGTCGTCTTTCTCGTCGTCTTCCTGATCGCCTTCGAATCGTTCATGGGGGCGCGGCTCTCCATGAAGACGATCGGCTGGGGATTTCTGACCTCCAGCGAATGGAATCCGGTGGCCGACCGCTACGGCGCGTTGCCGTACGTGGTCGGAACCCTGGCGACGTCGTTCCTCGCGCTCTTCTTCGCCGTGCCGCTCGGCGTGGGGAGCGCGGTCTTCCTGGCGGAGCTCTCCAGCCGGCGCATGGGCGAGATCGTCTCGTTCGTCATGGAACTCCTGGCCGCCATCCCCAGCATCGTCTTCGGCATCTGGGGCTTCTTCATCCTCGCGCCGTTTCTCCGCACGACGATCGAGCCGTGGCTGGTCGCGAACCTCGGCTTCATCCCCTTGTTCAGCGGAGTGCCGTTCGGAATCGGAATCCTGAATGCCGGGATCATTCTCGGCATCATGATCGTCCCGACGATTGTCTCCATCTCGCGCGAGGTGCTCCTGGCCACGCCGAAGTCGCTGCGCGAGGCGTCGCTGGCCCTGGGCGCGACGCAGGCCGAATCGATCGCCGTGG
>JANOOP010000397.1:0-1945 GCA_031421415.1 Candidatus Eiseniibacteriota bacterium | reverse complement strand
AATCGCGGAAAGGAGGTGGTCCAGTGCATAAAAACGGACTCAGCGGAGGTGGCGGTAGCTAGTCGCGTCATCGTGCGCTCTAGCCGTGGCGGGCCTGGCGAATCCCAACCGCCATCCGGAGGAAATCGAGGGGAGGGTCTGTAAGGCTCTCCCCTCCCTCTTTTTCGATCCAGGAGGATCGGTAACATCATGCGCCGCTCTCGATTCGTAGTCCCCGTGGCGGCCCTGCTCGCGGTCCTGGCCGCGGGCTTGCTAGGCTGCGCCGCGGGCGCGAAACGCCCTCCCCAAAGCCTTGAACTGACCCCCGACGCTTCGGGCGTTCAGCGGGGCACCCTTCAACTCCACTCCTTTTATTTCGAGCCGAACCGGATCGTCGTCCGGGCCGGCCGGCCGGTGGAACTGACGCTCCACAACCATTCGCTCGTCGTGCCGCACAATTTCACGATCGCGGACTCCGCGATCAGCGTGAGCCAGGGGGTCGGTCGGAAGCGGACGCACGTCCTTCGCTTCACCCCAGGACCTCCCGGCGAATACGAGTTCTTCTGTCACGTGGGAAGCCACGCCAAGAAGGGAATGACGGGAGTCCTCGTGGTGGTCCCGTGAACTCCGCGCGCCTTCTCGGCCTCGCCACCGCGGTTCCGGAGTACGTCGCGAGGCAGGAGGACGTCAAGGCGGTCCTTGCCTCGCTCCTTGCGGCGGGAGCGCCGGGCGAGGAGCTGGGCGCCAATTGGAGCCGTCTCCTCTCGGTTTTCGACCACGGCGGAATCGAGACGCGCCGACTTTGCATGCCGCTCGACTGGTACGCCGCCGACCACACCTTCGGCGAGCGAAACGACCGCTACCTCGATCACGCCCTCACCCTCTCCTCGGAAGCGGCCTCGCGGGCGCTCGAACGGGCGCAACTCTCCCCGCGCGACGTGGACCACATCGTCTTCGTCTCATCCACGGGCGTCGCCACGCCGAGTCTCGACGCCTCGATCGCCAACCGCCTTGGCTTCCGCTCCGACGTGCGGCGAACACCGATCTGGGGCCTCGGCTGCGCCGGAGGGGTCGCCGGGCTCGCCCGCGCGCGCGATTTCGCGGTCGCCTCGCCCGGCTCTCGCGTTCTCCTCGTCGCAGTGGAACTCTGCAGCCTCGCCTTCCAGCGGCGCGAGAGGTCGAAGCGGAATCTCGTGGCCGCCTCGCTCTTCGCCGACGGCGCGGCGGCGGCGGTGGTGGCGTCGGAGCCGTCCGGCGCTCCAACCGCTCCAACCGGCAGCGGCGAGGCGACCGTGGCGATCGAGGCGAGCGGGAGCACGCTCTGGCCGGAGACGCTCGACGTCATGGGGTGGGAGACCGACGGCGACGGACTGCACGTTGTCTTCTCGCGCGACATCCCGGCGATCGTGCGCGGATGGGTGCGGGAAAGCGTCGATCATTTCCTGGAACGGCAGAGGACCCGCCTCTCGGAGATCGGTCATGTCGTCTCGCATCCCGGCGGCATGAAGGTGCTCGAAGCCTACCAGGAAGCCCTCTCCCTTCCCGCCGAGGCATTCCGGCACGCCCGGGACATCCTGCGCGAGCGGGGGAACATGTCGTCGCCGACCTGTCTCTTCGTCCTCGAGCGATTCCTCGAATCGGGCGCCATCGCGCCGGGCGAGCGGGCGCTCCTGACGGCGCTCGGGCCCGGCTTTTCCGCGGAGTACGTCTTGATGCGCGGCGTCCCCGCGTAGGTGCGGACCGCGATGCCGGAGATCCCCATGGCACTGGCCGTCGCGCTGGCGGCCACGCTCGCGCTCCTCGCCGCGAGTCGCACGTGGGAACTTCGGCTCTCGTCGCGAAACGAGCGCCGGATGCGCGCGCGGGGCGGACATGAGGCGCCGGGAGGGCGCTTTCCCCTCTTCGTGGCTCTCCACGTCGCCTGGCCCCTCGCTCTGGTCGCGGAGGTCGCCCTCGCGGGCGCCCG